>JAJYGR010000129.1:0-1753 GCA_021790655.1 Acidobacteriota bacterium
GTGCCGAGAAGCGCTTCAAATCGCGGCGTGTCCATCGGCGTGGAAATAATCAGGATGTCGCGAATCCCCGCCAGCATCAGCGCCGACAAGGGATAGTAGATCATCGGCTTGTCGTACACCGGAAGCAATTGTTTGGAAGCAGCGATCGTAAGCGGATACAGCCGCGTTCCAGAGCCACCCGCCAGAATTATCCCTCGCACTCGTGGCTCCTCTGCTGGCCGTCTGGACCGCAATGTGGGCCGTGCTGGCTTCTCTGTTTATAGTTCCGATCGATCCATTCCTGATACGCGCCGCTCAACACATTCGCAGTCCACTCTTGGTGTTCCAGATACCATTGCACAGTCTTGCGCAGACCGGTCGAAAAAGTTTCGCGCGCCTGCCAGCCCAATTCCCGCTCCAGTTTGCTCGCGTCGATGGCATAGCGTCGATCATGACCCGGCCTATCTTTCACAAATTGGATCAGTTGCTTATGCGGACAATGGGGCGAGGCCGGCTGCAACTCATCGAGAATCTCACAAATCGCCTCCACCACCTGGCGATTGCTGCGCTCGTTGCGTCCGCCAATGTTGTAGGTCTCTCCTGGCCTGCCTCGTTCTAAAACCAGTCGCAGCGCGGCGCAATGGTCGCCGACATAGAGCCAGTCGCGGACATTGAGTCCATCGCCGTACACCGGCAGCGGCTTTCCCGCGAGCGCATGGGTAATCATCAAAGGAATCAGCTTCTCTGGAAAATGATAGGGGCCATAATTGTTGGAGCAATTGGTGATGATTGTGGGCAGGCCATAGGTGTGGAAGTAGGCGCGCACCATGTGATCGGAGGCCGCTTTGGTGGCGGAGTACGGACTGTTCGGCGCATAGGGCGTGGTCTCGCTGAAGGCCGGATCATCCGCGCCGAGCGAGCCATACACTTCGTCCGTTGAAACATGCAGAAATCGAAACGTAGCCTGATTTTCCCGCGGAAGCGAATTCCAATACGCGCGCGCCGCCTCCAGCAAAACGAATGTACCGCGCACGTTGGTTTCGACGAACGCCTCTGGCCCCACAATCGACCGGTCGACGTGGCTCTCAGCGGCGAAATGCACAATGGCCCGCGGCTGATGGTCATGCAGCACCTGGTCCATGCGCGTCCGGTCGCAGATATCGGCGCGAACAAAGGAATATTCCCTGCGCGCGGCCACTGGCTCAAGGTTCCGCAAATTGCCTGCATAGGTGAGACTATCGACATTCACAAGCGGCCCGGTCGACTGCTCCAGCCATTCGAGCACAAAATTGGACCCAATAAATCCGGCCCCGCCAGTAATCAGAATAGTTTTCTGCATCAAAATTTCGTTTCGTCCTTATTACATTACGAGTGGCGGCAAACATCGACACACTTTGAAGCCTCACTCATCTCCGACGTACACAAACAAATGAGCAATTCGATCAGACCTCAGTTTACCGGATACCTGAGTGGATGGTTCCAGACGGTGAAAACGAAGCGTTTTCTCAGACTGGGAGAAGAGTTGTTCCCAAAAAGAAGTTAAACTCTTTCCATGGAAGTGATTGCAACCGATTTGCCCGGTGTGCTCCGTTTACGCCCTCGCATATTTGCCGATGACCGTGGCTGGTTCGCCGAGACATGGAACCAGGATGCCTTTCGGGCTGCGGGACTGCCTGCCCACTTCGTGCAGGACAACCAGTCCCGGTCCAGAAAGAATGTCCTGAGAGGACTCCATTTTCAGTTGCAGCATCCACAGGGCAAGCTGGTCCGTGCC
>JAJYGR010000129.1:1763-10076 GCA_021790655.1 Acidobacteriota bacterium
TCGCATCTTCGATGTTGCTGTCGATATTCGTAAATCCTCATCCCATTTTGGCCGCTGGGTCTCCGTTGAACTGAGTGCCGAAGTCCCGGAAATACTCTGGATCCCACCGGGATTCGCTCACGGGTTTTTGGTGCTTTCCGACTCAGCCGATGTCCTGTACAAGACGACGGACTTTTATCACTCTGCCGCAGAGCGCACGATTCGATGGAACGACCCATCCATCGGGATCGTGTGGCCACTCACAGGAGAACCCATCATCTCCGCGAAAGATGCTGTCGGCACCAGTTTGGATCAGACCGAATTGCCCACATCCTGAATGATCGCAAAGAGCCATTGCCCCCGGCTCTACCCACTCTTAACATATCCCGCCACCTAACGCGCGTACCGCAATCTTATAGACGCTGTTCAAGTTAACGCCTGTTTGTAGCAATTTTTTTCGCCTCAGTTATCCATTGTGGGGTGCGGAGCAACGTGACACCCAGAAAAGCAGGCGACACGATTTTTGCTCAACTTTGCCCAGATCGCGAAAGCATTTACCATTTTTGTTTTCCTCAGCGGGATAACCTCAGTTGGCATTCCATGCATCTTCCAGAAACAAAAGCTCCATGTATCAGGCCTACAGAGAACGCTTCTCGCCTGAACGCATCGGGGTATAGCTTTCTTACGGCGAGGTTTGTAATGCGGTACCCACGACTTGCAACTCTACTTCTGCTTTGCCCGGATCGGAACACAACTCCTACTGGCGGTTGTTTCGGCAAAGTGCAGCAAGAGGTTGCCCCTTGGTCGACCCAAATTTCATATAACGCTGAACACCTTATTTGTGAGGTTTTAGCCATGCCCCGCTCTTGCATTCATCGTCTTGCGTTTACCGCTATCAGCGCAGCCAGTTTGGCGGGTATTCTCATCTTCCCTCATGCTGGTCAGGCCCAGGCCACATATCAACTTCCAACTACCCAGACGATCTTTCCAGTAGGCGATACACCACTCGGCGTGGCATCGGCGGATTTTGCTTTGAACGGATTTCAGGGTGTCGTTGTGTCTGACAATAAGAGCAATCAGATCACGATCTTCGTAGGCAGCGGCCCGGGTGCATTTCAGCCGTCACTGACCAGCAAAACATGCGCCGGTCCTACCGCAGTGTTGGCCACGGACATGAATGGTGACGGCTATCCGGACATTGCCGTCGCTTGTCCGACCGCGAACACCGTTGATGTGTTTCTGAATAATGGGTCGGGCGGATTCCCTGTCCATCCTTCCAGGGTTGTGACTGTGACAAACCCGGTCGCCATGGTGGCTGGGGATTTTACAAACAGCGGTCAGATCAGCATTGCAGTGGCTGGCGGGTCGGGAAACGTTACTGTGTTGGGAAATATCGGCGCCAGTTATTCCACTACTCAGGTCACAATTGCTGGTGGCTTTTCGGGCATTACGACAGCAGACCTGAATCACGACGGCAACCTTGATCTGGCGCTTTCCGATAGCACCGGCAGCAAAGTGGATGTTTTGTTTGGAGATGGATCGGGGAACTTTAGCCCGTCGGGTAGTTATGCGGTCGGCTCCAATCCAAGCGGCATTGCATCCGCAGATTTCAACCACGACGGCAATCCGGACCTGGCTGTAACCAACGCTGGCGGCAACAATGTCAGCATTCTTCTGGGAAGCGCCACTGGGACATTTACCGTTGAAAGCACTGCTCCCGCAGCCGGAACGGACCCGATTGCGATTGCAGTGACAGACGCGAATGGCGACGGCAATCCGGACATCATTGCTTTTGACGCTGCCATTGGCAACACCACGACACAGGGGTCTGTCGCCATCCTGCTGGGAACGAGCACCGGAACATTTCAGCCCGCGCTAATTGAGGACCTGTCCGATGTTCCCGGCTCAGAAGCCGCTGTTGCCGACTTCAATCGTGACGGCAAACCAGATCTGGCCATTGTTGAGCGAACAGAAGGCTACATTGCGTTGATGTTCGACAATTTATTGCCAACTCAATATCCGGACGGACGCAGCTTCGCTGCCCTCAACGCTCTCAGCAACGGTTACGGCAACATGGCGGACAGCGTAGCGGTGGGAGACTTCAATAAAGATGGCCTTCAAGATATTGCTGTCTCGTATCTGGAAGATAACTCCGTTCAAGTGCTAACAAACAACGGCAACGGCTTTAACACTCCGAAGGTCTACTCCGTCGGGCATCAGCCTTACTTTATTGCTTCCGGCGATTTCAACGGGGATGGTTACGCGGACCTTGTAACGGCCAACACAACCGATGGAACCGTAAGCGTTCTGCTTAACAAGGGCGCAACCGCACCTGGCACATTTTTACCTGCTGTGCCTTATTCGGTGGGGAAACAGCCCTATCAGGTTGCGATTGGCGACCTGAACGGCGATGGCATTCCCGATCTTGCCGTCACCAACTATGGGGCCAACACTGTCTCTGTCCTCTATGGCAAGAAGGGTGGAACCTTCACCCCCGGACCAACGTTGTCCACAGGTAGTAGTCCCTACGGCGTCGTGATCGGGGACTTTCAACACGACGGTTATCCAGACATCGCGGTCACCTGCTTCCAGTCGAATCAACTCGATGTGTTCGTAAACAACAAAGGGACGTTCGCTCCTGCGGCGATTTACGACACCAACACTAACCCCGCAGGACTGGTTGTCGGCGACTTCAACCGGGATGGCAACCTTGACCTCGTCGTCGGCAACACTACTTCCAACAATGTCTCGTTCTTCGCTGGAAACGGAAAAGGCAGCTTTGCCGCGGGGATCACCAGTCCGGCGCTTAATTTCCCCAATTCCCTTGCTGCGGGCGACATCAACGGCGATGGCATTCTGGACATCGTCTCCTCCGCACCTACCTACAACCAGGTTGCTGTCACGCTTGGAAACGGCAACGGAACATTTGGCACTTTCCAACAACGCGCGGCGTTCAATGTCGGCAACTATCCAGAGCCCTGGGCAGTCGCGCTGGGCGATTTCAATAACGATGGGCACCTGGACATCGTTACCGCGAACACGGCGCCGGTGGGACAATGCAACGCGTCAGGGACCCCACTGAAGCTGTGCCGAGTGGACCTAGCGAGCCCGTCCGACCAGGCGCGATATATGGCGCAATACCCGCCGATTGCCGGAGGCAATCCAGGTATCAGCGTGCTCACCAATACGTCCGGCACAATTCTAAGTCTGAGCACAAATCCAAGTCAGTTCCCGATTTCAAGCACAACGCCAATCACCCTCACCGGTAAAGTAGGACCAGCTTTGGGGGGCGCCACGCCAACCGGATCCATCCTTTTTGAGGACACCAACGGGACCGTTCTGGGGACTGTCGCTTCCACTCTTACCAGCGGAGAGGCGTCGCTGACTTTACAGAACATGGGCAGTGGGCAACACATCATCACCACGCTCTACTCAGGAGACAGCAACTACCAGCCGAACACCTATGCCGATGGCGGGCTGGTGATTGGGGTGAGCGGCACGCCAGTGACTCTGACGTTCAGTCCCAGCTCGGTAGCCTATGGGAGCTCAATCTACGTAACCATCACCGTTACGGGGCAAAATGGAATTGCCCCAACCGGCAGTGTGAGCCTCTATGCCTATAACGACCAGGGGGTACAAGCTGCCACACAGACGACCTTAAACTTCACGTCAACGAACGGCGACGCGTCCATTTATTCAGGCCAGGTCGGTGTCGATCTATCGCCGCTTGGCGACTATGAGCTATATGCGGTCTACAATCCGGGCAATTATCCTGGCGGCAGTTCGTCCAATGAGCCTCTGACAGTGACGGGGGAGGCGATGACCTTGAGCCTGAACTGTTCCCCACAAAACACTGACTCTGGCTTGTACCCGCCAAATCAGCAAACCTGCTACTCGCAGGTGACGGACGCCTTCGGAAGCATCGTGCAGCAAGGCGAGGTGGTCTTCTCCATGACAAATGGTGCATCGGCGACCGAACAGATCGGAGACAATGTCGATACCAATCCCACGTTCTCTGGATACTATGCGGTTGACACGTTCCCGAACCCAACAGCCAGCTATTACACGATGACGGCGACGTTCCCCGCTGGACAGGGACTGCCAACCGGCGCGGGTGGCGGCTACTACGGCACCGGAACCATCTCAGCGTCGTTCTGCACCCTGGGGCCGGGAACATGTACGCTTCCCGCATCTGCGCGTAGCGGTGGAGTACGAGCACTTGGCAGTAGATCCGGATCGGCCTTTATAAATGATCGTGAAGGTCTTGCAAACAATGTCGGCCGTTTCGGATTCCAGATCAATGGATATGGAAATCGTCCCGCGGCCCCAGGAGCACAGAGGATACCGATCCTTCGAGTCATTCACCCCCGGCTTCCTGTGATCCATCCTCAACCGCCGATCATTTCCCATCCGCCAAGGCTTCCCGGACCGCCGGTCGACATCCGACCGGAGAAAAATCCGCAGCCGCCAGCGGTCTCGCGCCACAGCGGTTTACATTCGCCAGGCAGACTAGCGCCAGTAACTCCAAGCCAGCCAGCAATTGATTTAGGCTGGATCACCGAGTTACTCGGCCAACTGTCTTCTATCGATAGCGATCCGAGGGTTCGTCCGTAAACTGCGCTGCATGCGCCGGTTTTGAGCACCGGCTTCATGCAGCAACGCGCCGAGTCCGGCACCCTGGGCTGGCAAGCATTTCCAGCCAAAAATCTGGCGACTTTGAAAGAAGGCATCTCCCGCACGCGGCCTTCTTTCTTTTGATTTTTCTTCGCCTTCAATTTTTCTCCAGACCTTAATTTCTTAAAAAATTACTCAATATTATCTTCCTCGAACGAGTTACCGGAAGATACATTCTCGCATCTTAAAAAATGCTAATTTTATTTTATTTTTTTAGCTGCATGTTTTATCAAGTACAAATTCAAATACGCAAGTAACCATGTAGTTCTATTATGGAAAATTTCTGTACTGGTGCAGAAGAATACTAGCTGTTCAATTGGCGCAAATCGAATCAAGCGAGTTAGCAGTCTGCCGAGCATGGAGTACTTTTAAGACTTTCTCTGCTGTCGATGAATTTGAGGCGCAGTGATAAGTGATATGTGATTTTTGCTAACGCCGGTTGTATTTACCTGCGTTGCAGTTCCTTCATTTGAATTGAGGTCATCCCAATGCTACGTTCGATATTTCGTAATTCTCTTTTAGTCCACACCGCTGTTAGCCTCACCGCAGCCTTTTTGTCTGCGGGAGCTGCCCACGCGCAGGCGTTGTTTCAGCCGCTTGCTAGCCCCAACTCACAGAGCATGACGCTGACTGCTGGAAAGATGCCGCAAGGTGTCGCTGTGGCAGACTTCAATCATGATGGCTTTCCAGATCTAGTGGTGGCGAACTACGCGGACCAAACCCTCGGCACCAACGGTACTATCAGTGTCTATTTGTCTTCTGGCCCCGGTGCGTTTCAGCCCCCCAAGAAATATCCCACTTGTGGCGGCCCGACCGCAGTGCTGGCTACAGACCTTGACCTTACCGGCCTGCCAGACATCGTTGTTACCTGCAATGCTCCTGCCTCAAATGTCATTGAAGTATTTCTGAACCTGGGAAATGGGACGTTTAGCCCGAGCCCGACGACCAGTCCAACGACGAACATTGTGCTCGGCACCGGTAAGGGACCAGTCTCTATCACCTCCGAAGACTTCAACAACGACGGGCACCCCGATCTCGCAGTAGCCGATAGTGGCGATGGGACTGTCACGTTGTTCCTAAGCAACGCGGCCAACAACTTTACCACCTTCACCTCCAAAACAATCTCTGGCCTGGGAGCCCCCACAGCAATTACCGCTGGCAATTTCGATACAACCGGGCACATGGATCTTGCCGTGACCGATACCTCCAAGAACGTTGTCAACATACTCGTGGGCGACGGAACTGGAAATTTTGCAGTCGGGACCCCAGTTCCAACGCAACAAACGCCAAACGCTATCGCAGCCGGAGACTTCAACCACGATGGCTTCCTCGATCTTGCTGTGGCCAACTCCGGTGCGGGCACCGTGAGCGTTTTGTATGGGAAGGGTAATGATCAGTTCGGGTCGGCCATTACAATTCCCGTGGGGCCAACGACCGGTACAGACGCGGATTCGATCATTGCGCTGGACATCAACGGGGATGGATACCTCGATTTGCTGACAGGCGACGTTATGCAAAATAATGTAGCCGTGCTGTTGAACACCGGCAGCGGCCAGACGAGCAATACCTTCGACGCTGCGGAACATTATGAGATTCGCGTTCTTAACAAACCTGCGTATCTCGCTGCTGGGGACTTTCACCACAACGGCAAGCCGGACTTGGCCGTCACCCAGGAGAACAGCTACTCGGTCTCCATACTTGCCAACAACACGCTACCAACTCCGGAACCGGGAGGACGTAACTTTCATTCGCCGAACACTCTCACCAGCGGCAACGGCAATATGGCCGATGGCGTTGCCGTGGCGGACTTCAACCACGATGGATTGCCTGACATCGCTGCTTCCTACCTCGAAGACAATTCCGTACGCGTAATGACAGGCACAGGCGGCGGCAACTTTAGTACGGCGTCCGCCGTGTATCACGTCGGCAAGCAACCTTACTGGGTAACAGCTGGCGACTTGAATAATGACGGCTATGCCGACCTGGTCACAGCAAACACGGGAGACAACACAGTCAGCGTGTTAATAAACAACGGCGGAGGCGGAGGCAGATTCGCCGCAGCGCAAAACGTGGGCAAACAGCCCTTTCAGGTCGCCATCGGCGATTTGAACGGCGACGGAATCCCCGACCTGGCGGTCAGCAACAATGGGGACAACACTGTCTCCATCCTTTATGGGCAAATGGGAGGGAAATTTGTAGGCGGCCAAACCTTAACGACCTGCGCCAATCCTTACGGTGTCGCCATTGGAGACTTCCGCCACAGCGGCCAGAATGATGTCGCCGTCACCTGTTTCAGCACCGCGCAACTCGAGGTCTTTTTAAACAATGGCATGGTACCGTTCTCACCGCCCCCGCCGCAGACCACTTTCCAGTCGCCGGAAATGTACTCGACAGACTCGTTCCCGACGTCGCTGGTCGTGGGCGACTTCAACCGCGACGGCAACCTGGATATCGTGACCGGCAATTCTATTGCGAACAACGTTTCCTTCTTCGGAGGCAATGGCGATGGGACGTTCAGGCCCGCAGTGGATAGCTTTGCGCTGAACTTCCCTGACTCGATTGCTGCTGGGGACATCAACGGCGATGGCATTCTGGACTTGGTCACGGTCGCCGCAAACTTCAATCAGGTGGCCGTACTGCTCGGCAAAGGCGACGGCACTTTCCAGCCACGATTTGAATTCGCTGCGGGGCAACAGCCTTGGGCTACCGCGCTGGGCGATTTCAACCTGGATGGAAAACTGGACATCGTGACCGCCAACACGGTGAAACGGGTCAACATCACAACACCTGCCAAGCAAGTACAATATATGAAGCAGTTTCCGGGTACGCCGGGTGGTGGCCCTACCATCAACGTGCTGCTCAATAGCTCGGGAACTACGATAACCATGAGGCATTCGCCCACTGGCTTCGTTCCATACAACCAATCGGTCACCCTCACCACAAACGTTTTCGCCGCGTTGGGAGGCACGTTCCCCACCGGAAGTGTCATCTTTGAAGATACCGATAAAGGCACACCGCTGGGAAACGGTCCGGTAGCGCTTAGCAGGGGAACGGCTTCGCTGACACTACCAAACCTGGGCAGCGGCCATCACCAGATCACTGAGCTTTACTCTGGGGACATGCTGTATCAGCCATCGACGGCCACGGGCCCCGGTTTCATCGTCGATGTGACAGGTATACCTGTCTCCCTGACATTCCAGCCTAATACCGCTAGTTACGGGGCAACCTTCGACTATACCGTTGTAGTCGGTACTCCGGGTGTGCTCAAACTGCCCCCTCAGGGAACGGTGAGTATATTTCGAGTACAGAATCAGTCAGCCGTCCTCGTTGACGGTCCGCATGCGATCGTTCCGGGGACCAATGGGACCTCGACACTGAATGGCACTCTAAGTGATGGATTGCCACCGGGCACATATTATTTCTTTGCGGTCTATTATCCATTGTCCACAAAAGTAGGTACAGGCGGAAGTTCGCCCGACGTGCCGTTTACTTCCACACCATAAACGAAGCTGCACATATTGCCTGTCGATTGAGAAAGGCCGCATCTCTGTGATGCGGCCTTTCTCTTTTACGTCTTACGATCACCTGGGAGCAATTCCAATCACGCTTAACATGCGGCCAGTAAAACCGTGGTCGGCGCGATGAGAAAAAAACCGCTTG
>JAJYGR010000001.1 GCA_021790655.1 Acidobacteriota bacterium
TTGAGGAAACTACTACATTCGTCGTCGTCACCTGCAAGAAGGCTTATTCAAGGCGAACTATATTCCTGGTTTCTGCCCATACAAGTTCTTCTATGTATGTTTGGATTGGCTGCTTCCCGATGGCAACCTGGAAAAGAGCCTGGGATGGATGTACTGGTTGCCGAATCCGCTGTTTCCGTTTATCTGGTTCCGGGTTGCACTGCCGATCAATCATCCCGGGCTTTCCTACGAACGCGGTGATCTGGGTTTCTGATGGCCGGTTATTTTGATACAGGAATGTATTGGACAAAGCGCCTATGAAGTCAGAACTGCTGCGTTGTTGCCTCCTGTGTCCGATCCTGCTTGGTTGGGACGCCACCGGTTTCCCAAGCGGACGTATCGGCCAGTTTCCTGGTTCACATCGGGCAACGTGGAACAACCCTGTCGCTTCGTCGGAGGTAGTCCAGGTGGGTGGCGCTTCCATTCAGATTGATGTTGGCCCCAGCGATCTCGACGCGAAGCACAAAGATGTTGTTCGGTGGGTCGAGGCGGCTGCCAGTGCTGTCTCCGTCTACTATGGAAAATTTCCTGTAGCGCGTGCGCGTGTCCTTGTCCTGCCGATTGCCGACGAGCGCGGAGTGCTGACCGGAACGACCTGGGGCCATGTGGATGGATTCCCGGCGCTTACCAGGATGCGCATCGGACAGCATACGACGGAGCAGGACTTGGCAAACGACTGGACGATGACGCACGAACTTGTGCACATGATATTGCCCTCACTTTCGGAGAACAACCATTGGCTTGAAGAGGGGCTTGCAACCTATATCGAGCCGATTGCCAGATCGCAAGCCAGCACTCTTGCCCCGGAAAAAGTATGGGGAGAGATGATTCGGAACATGCCCAAGGGAGAACCCGGGGCCTCCGATCAGGGCTTGGATCAGACACATACCTGGGCAAGTACTTACTGGGGCGGCCCCTGTTTTCCTTCGTGGCAGACGTCACCATCTGGAAAAAGACTGGAGACCGAAGGGGTTGCAGGATGCATTACGCGCGATCGTCGCTGCGGGAGGGACCATTGATCAAGAGTGGCCCATCTCAAGGGTTGCTTGCCGTGGGCGACCAAGCCACAGGAACGTCGTATTGACCAGCCCTTACAAGACAATGAGAGAAGAGCCAGACCCCGTGGATCTGAGCCTGCTATGGAAGCAACTCGGCGTCCGTTCCGACAGCAGCCATATTGTCTTCGATAACGAGGCCCATCTCGTCGGAATACGACAAAAGATCATATCCCCAGAACTGCGTCCTGCGGGCACTCTGAAATACAGGTAAACCAGTCTCTTTGTCGTATAACCTTCTTTTCGCGCCGGAATCGTACTGGCTAGAGGAACAGGGCGAGGGATGAGATCGATGCTGAGTGATCAAATATAAATCAAAATAACAGCACCATAAAATCCGCCGGGGAGCAGGCCGAAGGCAACGCACGGTCACACGATTGCAGCAATTACGATCTTAGGCTCTCTCAGCTTTGCCTTCACATGCAGCAAGTTAGCGATCAAACAAAAATCTTCGTGAAGGATGTCGCGATGAATTCATTCAGCCTGGACAATAATGACAGAGCGCTTAGTATTGATGCTCAAAGCATGCACGAGAAGGGGCTTATCGGAGCGGCACAAGCCGGGCACGAATGGGCTTTCTTGGAGCTGTGCAAGCGCAATTCTTCACGCATTTTCAAGACCCTCTACGGGGTGACGAAGAATCGTGAAGACGCAGAAGATGCACTTCAGGATTCCTTCATGAGAGCCTTCCTTCATTTAAGGCAATTTGATGGAAGATCTAGCTTTTCTACCTGGTTCACTCGTATTGGAATTAATTCGGCAATCATGCTGTTGAGGAAGAAGTGTAAATATCGCGAAACATCGATGGATACTTCCTTGGACGGAAGTGACACCTGGAATGACTGGGACGTCGCTGACCACTCGCTTGATCCAGAACAAAGTTACGCCGCCTGCGAGAGAACAATGCGCCTAAAGCAAGCAATCCGCCGTTTACCATCCCCCCCTTTGAACTGTCGTCGAGATTCGACAGGATGACAGTCTCTCGATGCGAGAGATGGCCGAGCTTGCAGGCATCTCCGTTCCTGCCGTTAAGTCACGATTGGTCCGCGCCAGGGCAACACTTCGCAGGTCACTCAGCGAACCCGTCCATGAGTAGCCGCAAGACGGTGCATCCGCAATTCATATTGCGACCATTAGATAAAGACTGCGCGTAGAGGCAACGCGCCGACGCGGTTTCCATGATGCCCGCATGGTCATCAATACTCGAGGTCTGTTCGATCCGAGCAGAGCAAAACTTCTCCCCCCATGTCTGTAACCTTTCTTTTCATTCGGAATCATTGCTGGTAAGGGCCGGACTCCGGTACGGCCTCATTCTGAATGAGGAAGGAATCACCGAATGAACAACAACGTAAAAACGCTCATATTTGCAGCGGCTGTTACAGGTTTATTTACGGGAACCGCTGTTCGCGCCAACGCAGCTACGACTGCGGAAGGCGGCCACACACAGTACGCCACGCAGACTTCGACCAACTCGGCCCACTTGCTCTACACACAGCAAAAGACAGAGAAGCACTCCTGCAAGGGCAAGAACTCCTGCAAAGGGCAGGGCGCCGACCACAAGAACTCCTGCAAGGGCAAGGGGAGCTGTGCAACCGACGGGTCCAAACCACCAAAGATGTCGTAGCATTGCACGGGATCGGGCGGTGGTCTGCCAGAAACATGCTCAGCACTGCCGCCCAATCTTTCAGTTTCTGGAGTGTTGTATGGCAGCCAATCGGTTCAACGCCTTTACGGACTACGGCATCGGCATCGGCTTGCGCGTGCCGCATTACGGGCACATCCTCACGCAGCATCCGGTCGTCGATTGGTTTGAGGTCATCTCTGAAAATTACATGGTGGATGGCGGTCGACCGCTCGCAATGCTCGATAAGATTCTGGATCAATACCGGGTAGTGCAGCATGGCGTCTCCATGTATTTCGGCTCTGCCGATCGTTTGAACAAGGAACATCTTCGCCGTCTGAAAGCCCTCACACGTCGCACCAACACGCCTTGGCTCTCCGACCATCTCTGCTGGGGCAGCGTCGATGGCCGCTACACGCACGACCTGCTACCGATGCCCTACACCTGGGAGGCCGTCAAAGTCACGGCGGAAAAAGTCCGGCAGGTGCAGGACTACCTCGAAATCCCCGTCGCCGTGGAAAATGTAAGCAGCTATGCTGAGTTTCACGTCTCGGAAATGACGGAGTGGCAATTCCTTACTGAGGTGGTAGAGCGCGCAGACTGCGGCATCTTGCTTGACGTGAACAACATTTACGTCAGTTCCATGAACCACAGCTTCGATCCTCGCGTTTATGTGGACTTTGTTCCCGCAGAGCGGGTCGCGCAGATCCACATTGCAGGCCATTCGCGCTTCCAGAAATATCTTCTCGATACGCACGATCACCCTGTTCTCGATCCGGTCTGGGACCTTTACGCGCAGGCCATTCGCCGTTGTGGATCCACCGCAACGCTGCTGGAATGGGACGATAGCATCCCCTCATTTGAGGAAGTGCATGCAGAAGCCTTGAAGGCCAACCGCTTTCTGGCTGAAGTCAGCTCCGCCGCGAATACAAACCATGTTATGGAAGGTGCGCAATGAGGGAGCTTAAGCAATTGCAGCGGCGCATGGCCTCGGCAGTGATGACTCCTCTCACTCGCACCGATGGCATGAAGACGAAATTGCCGGATGGCGGCTCGATGCGCGCCGAGGTGAAGGAGTTCATCAAGCCGAATGACCGGCTTTCCTCCTTTGAACGGCTGGAGATCTACAACCAGCAGTATTGGTTCCGGATTCTCGATGCCTTTGCCGAAGACTTTCCCGGCCTCAGGGCCATCGTCGGCACGCACAGATTCGAGCAGTTGTCACTGGCCTATCTTACAGAGTGTCCCTCGCGCTCCTATACTTTGCGCAATCTCGGCAGCCGGCTGCTCGCATGGCTCCGCGCTCATCCGAAATGGGTGCAACCGCAGGAGCGATTGGCGCTCGACATGGTTCGTCTGGAATGGGCGCATGTGGAAGCCTTCGACGCGGCGGACGAGCCTGTTGTTGGCCCAGAGGATCTCCTGGAAGTGACCCCGGCAACGCATTTTGCCATTCAGCCGCACATTAGCCTGCTGCAGCTCGCATATCCCGTAGACGATTTGCTGCTCGCAGTAAAAGACGATTCAGACCAGCAGAGCGACGCAGCCAGCAATGCGGGTTCCTATCGGCGCAAGCAGCACCCAGCGGTCAAAAAGATGCAGCGACTCAACCGGGAGCGAATCTACGTTGCTGTCTATCGGCATCAATACAGCGTTTGGTTTCGACGGCTGACGCCCGAAGCATTCCGCATGCTCCGCTCGATGCGGCAGGGCAACCCGCTGGGGGTAGCCCTTGACCATGCGCTACATGGCAGCCGCTTGCGCGAAAGTGAACTTGCAACGCAGGCACAGGAGTTGTTCGCAGAGTGGTCGCAACTTGGCTGGTTCTGCAAAGCGTCCGATACTACGTGTTTGAATATGGGCAATTCGCCTGAACGGAGACAAGACAAAATATGAAAACCCAGCTTATCGGTTGCTATAGATCATTCAAGACGGCAACGTCAAACTTGCAGTCGTCGTTTCTGCTCGTCATCCGCCTCTATTGGGGCTTTCAATTTATGCAGATCGGCTGGGGTAAGCTGCATAACATCTCCGGAGTGACCAACTACTTCACGCAACTCGGTCTCCCGTTTCCCCACTTGACCGTCATCTTCATTGCGCTGCTCGAATTCGGCGGCGGCATTCTCTTGATGCTTGGCCTGGCATCGCGTTTGATCGCCGTTCCGCTTGCGAGCGACATGCTGGTCGCTTACATCGTCGCAGACCGCAAAGCTCTCCTCGCCTTTTTCAGCGACCCAGGTATGTTCTACATTGCGGACCCATTTACTTTCCTATTCATATCCTTGCTGATTCTCACCTTTGGCCCAGGCCGCTTCGCGTTCGATACGTTGATTGCTAAGTACTGGACTGGCTACGACAATCCGACAACGAGTTGAAGAGAGCGATGCTGAAAGCAGCTAAAGCCAGGCGAACTACCACTTGGCTGCTGGTGGGGGAGCGGACTATCTATTCAGGGACAGGAGCTGACCATGTTCCGGCTGAGATCCAGCACGATTCGCATTCTCATTATTGCCTTCGGAACTGCGGCAGTCTTGATCGCTGGCGTCCTGCTCCATCGATATCTCCAATATGAGGGAACCCCCGAAGCCCTACTAAGACGGGCCGACGATCTTTCGTGGAAAAACCAGTGGATGGAGGCGGCCCCGATTTACGCCAGGGCAGAGCGACTCTTCGCGAAAGAGCATCGACCATCGCAGGCGCTCTATGCTCATGTGAGCCAATTCATCCCGCAGGCGGAATCGGAAGAAATTCCCGTTTTGCTGCTCGAGCTTCAACAGGACCTGGCATTGCCTGCGGCACAGGATCCCGATACCAGGCTCCGCATCCTTGTAATTCAGGGAATGATCGAGACGAATTACAACGCGGCGATGGCCTCGAAAACCTGGAGGCAGGTTCAGACCTTGGCGAGGCAACAGCATCACTATCTTCTGATGACCCGCGCGACGGGAGAACAAGGAATTGCCGCATTTCTACTGGGAGACATCACAACCGCGAAAAAGCTCGTCGTGAGGGCATGGATCGTCGCAAAGTATCTTCATGATCCTGCCACGCAAGTGCGATACGCGAGTGTCTATGGGACAGGACTGGTTGAGATGCACCGATACGATGAGGCGATTCACGTCCTGGATGGCGCGATCAATACGGCGGCTCGCTCTCCTGGCATCGCCTACCCAAGTATCGCTGTCAATTCCAAGATCGATGCGCTGCGTGGTCTTCGCCGCTATCAGGCAGCCCTCGCGCTGTGCGACGAAGCCAGTCGCCGTCTACCCAGGGCACGCCTGGATGCACACCTCTTTCAGCTGTTGACCTCGAAAGGCCAAATCTACGAGGACATGGGCCGGTGGCAGGACGCCGCCCAGCAGTACACGCTCGCCCTCGACTATGCACAGCGATTGAGTTACTGGCGTGGAATCACGCAGACGGATGGCTTACGCGCCCGCGCCTATGAGCACGAAGACGACCTCGGCCAGGCGCTGATGAGTATCAATGAGGCCATTGCGGCAAATACTCACTTGCCGCACGAGCTCTATTTCGTCCCACAAAACCTGGCGATCAAGGCGGAGATCCTTGAAAAACTGGGCCGCACGCAGGAATCGCATGACCTCTACACAAAGAGCGCCGTTCTCATCGATTCTCTGCTTGCGACCGCACCAACTCCGGACGTCGAGCGGGAACTGCTTACCGCGTTGAGCCAGGTCTATTCAGGCGATTTTGAACTGCTGTCGAACGAGAGAAAATTTTCTCAGGCATTTCAGATCGTCGAAAAAGCGCGTGGACGGGTCGAGGCGCAATCCCTGGAACATCATGCAGTGCTCGAGCCACACCAACCTACTCTTCAGGAGCAGCGGATCACAGAATTGAACTTGCAACTCATCAATAGCGACGATTCCTCCGTGAGACGCCAGCTCGCGCAAGCCCTCTATGACGCTGAGTTGCAGTTGGACGACTCGTCGCCTGCCGGGCGGACTGCCACACATCCTGTTCCGCTGAAGACTGTCCAGCGGGACCTTCGCCCCACGGAGCTTCTGATTGAGTATGTCCTCGATAAACCTCGTTCGTATGCTCTGGCGGTCACGCGCCATTCGGTCCATGTATACGAGCTTCCGTCAAAGACGGTGATCGAGGAGCAGGCATCAGAGTATCGACGCCTCCTTCGCAACCGCCAGACCAACACCGTACTGGCCCAGACGCTGTTCAAGGATCTGCTCTCCCCCATCCCTGAATACAGAAACAAGTTTTCGATCGTTATTGTGCCGGATGGAAACCTACATTTGCTCCCATTTTCCGCACTGATGGATCAAGGACGTTATACGATCCGGACGCACGCCTTCAGCACGGCACCATCGGCGACGGTCTTCTACATCCTGCGGAATCGGAGTCACGCAACAGTGAGCGCTCAGCGATCTTATCTGGGTGTTGCCGCATGGTCGCAGCCCGCGGAACCTAGAATTCCGATCCTGCGAGCCATGGAAGGTCTGGAACGTCCCAAGCTTCAACCGTTGCCGGAAAGCAGGGCGGAGGTTGAAGCGATTGCGCACCTTCTTCCGGCGCCGAGCACTGTTCTGCTGGGAGCAAACGCTACTGAAAGCAACTTCAAAAGCCTACCTCTCGCCGAGTACCGCGTCGTTCATCTTGCCCTTCACGGGTATGCCGATCTCGAATATCCCGATCGTTCCGCACTTGTCTTTGCGCCGCAGGACAAGCCAACCGATGACGGCCTGCTTCAGGTGCGGGAGATCCGCAGGTTGCATCTAAACGCGCGACTCGTGACCCTGTCGGCTTGCGATACTGGAATCGGGCCTGTCGGAGAAGCGGGTGTCGCCAACCTCACCAACGCCTTTATTGAGGCTGGCGCCGACACGGTTGTATCGACGCTCTGGGAGCTTGAGGACCAGCCAACCACCCAACTGATGACAGAGTTCTACACCAGGCTTGCGCAGCACCAAAACATAGGGCAGGCATTGCGTGGGGCCCAGCTCCAGTTTCTGCAGGCTGGCCTGGCCCCGTATTATTGGGCGAGCTTTGAAATCGTAGGCGACCCAGATGGCACAATCTGAACGTGCTATCTAAAAACCAAGGAGGCAGTCTCCGATGACCGTCCTGAATGAGAAACAACGGGCCGAGATCCTGGATGCAGTTTCAAAGACGGTAGTGAAGCGTTTCTACGATCCGCAGCTTCGCGGTATCGATTGGGACGCAGCGGTTGCAAGACACAGAAGCGACATCGTGACTGCGCCGAATGCGGAGGCTTTTGAAAGTGCAATCTCCAAACTGCTCAGTGAACTGAAAACGTCTCACATAGGTTTCTATCATCACGCCCTGGAGAGGGCCACGAGCAAAATGGCAATCAGTGCCACCTATACCTCGTTTCCGGTCGATGGAAACGAATGCTGGGTATTTCAAGATGTTCATCCGGGAGGAGCAGCGCATCTGGCGGGCATTCGCCCGGGAGACATTCTCGTGTCTGTAGACGGACGATCCTTTGCCCCGCCGGAGCATCCGGTCTTTCCCATGGGCCAGAAGGTGGAGCTGAAAGTAATCACGTCTATCCACCAGGCAGAGGTTCGACTTGTCGATGTCCCACCACCAACCCGGAAGCGCAATCAGCTTCCCTACGCCCAGCCAAAACTTGTGAGCGGAAAGAGGCTCCGGGCCGATACAGGCTACATCCGGATCTCGATGTATCCGGGAATGATAGGGATTGAGGTTGCGAATGAAATCTCTTCCACAGTAAAATTTTTGGGCTCGATCGAAAGACTGATCCTCGACCTACGCGGCAATACCGGCGGCGGAATCGGTGTTCTCCGGGCGATGAGTTTTCTGACCCCTGAGCGGATTCCAGTTGGTTACTCCCTGACGCGAAGACAACTTGAGAGCGCACACAACATCGACCAGTCCTTGGTATTTGACCGCATCCCTGCAAAGAAACGCGGCTTGTTCCCCATGGCGTTCAAGTTCCTCGTGTTTCCCTGGCTGCTGAAGTTTGCAAGGCAGAAGAAATTCATCACTCTGGCAACCGAAGGGCTCGGCCATCAACCATTTCAGGGCCGCATTGTGTTGTTGGTCAATCGCCACACTGCGAGTGCGAATGAGATGCTGGTAGCCTTCGCGAAAGAGAACCGCCTGGCAACGATCGTCGGAGAAGCCACTCCCGGACGGCTGCTCGCCGGCAACAAGTTCAAGCTGCCCTACGATTACTGGCTTGCGCTTCCGGTGGGCGTTTATCGCACAGCGTCCGGCACACTGCTCGAAGGAACGCCGATTGTTCCCGACATTGAGGTCTCATTCGATCCCGGACAGGCGCGCGAAGGAAGGGACACGCAGTTGGAGAAAGCCATCGAAATAGTCTCTCAGATCTAAAATCCATCCTGCCAAGGCTGTCAAAACCGGCGACAAGGCGCTGATCCGCTTCCTAGGTTGACTCTCGATGAGTTCTTTACCAGAGCTCAACCCGCGACGATAGCGGTTTTGTTACTTGAGTTTTAGTGAGTAGAAGTAGGCGGCTGAGTCCCCTACATAAGTGGTCGCCAGATAGTATCGCCCTGGAGGTAAAGGCCGGAGATCAAGGCGCACAGAAAGACTCGTCTCCGCTCCCTGAGAGGTAGCGACTGCTCTGCCCTCCGTTTTGACCGATGCTAATTTCCGGTCTGTAGCCACTGAAACACGATAGGCGCCAGGAGGGCTGTAATACGGAAGTACTACGTGAAGGTCAATCAGTTTCCGTGGTAAGCAGTATTCTCCAGATGCGGGGACGCTGGTTCCTCGCTGTCCTCCGCTTTGGCTGAGATCGAGCACTTCCGAAACCGCTTGTTCCTCCTTTCTCGCGCGGCGTAATTGACTTCTCCAGCCAAGACCAATAACAAGCAAAACACAACCGAATGCCACTGCGCCAGCCCAAACCATCCAACGGCGACTTCCGGAATGGATAGCGGGCAAAAGCGCAGAAGGCAGCTGAGGTACGTCCGTGATTTGGCGTCCCTGCCGGAGGGCCATTAAGTCCCGTGTGCACTCAGCGCATTTGAATATGTGGAGATATTTTGGATCTGCGAGATCCAGATTTTCCGGACAAGAAACAAACTCTTCGAGCGTTTGCCGATCGAGGCATCCGATGCGCTGAGGATTTGGATAATGTTCCAACACGTAGTCCTGCAGCGTGTCGAAGAGGAGAGTATCGTTCTCGTCGTTATTTGAGAAAGGCTGACGCTCGTTCACAAAATCCTTTCCATGATTTCCGATGGCGCTCAATGGAGTTTACGTCGAGCGGTCCGGAATACCGAGTCTTTGACGGATTCGCTTCAACTCGCGTCGACAGCTTTTGCGAACCGCATCTTCGGTAGTGGCCATTCTATCCGCCACTTCGCTCCAGCGAGCGCAGCTACCGTAGCGCATCAGCAGAGCAATGCGCACCTCTGGACGGGTATCGCGAAGCACTGCTTCCAGATCAAGTTTCGCTTCAGCGTGGGTAAAATCATTTGCTGCCGTAATATCCGGCATCGACTCCAGTGCGGAACCGGGATAGGAAAGCCGCTTACGGGCATCTCTCCTCCGCCTCACTTCCAAACTATAAAAATGGCGCAGAACCGTGCAAGTATCTTCCACCCCGATGGGGCCGCCATCGGCGAGACGATTCACGGTCCGGTCAATCGCCCGCTCCATCATTTCCGAAACGAATGAATCGTCGCCCTGCTGCGCAATCGCTGTCCGCGTGGCCTCCTGCCAGTTCAACTCAACGGCAGTCCGTACAACCGGGCCGATCCATTGCTGCTGCGGCGGGATCTTCATAACCCAGCAATGGTCAGAGGGAAAGGGTGCTGCCATAACATCTCCCACAACAGGGATTGCTCACACCCATGTCCGAAGGCGGGCTGGGCCTATTAAGGGTACGAGAAGTCACCACAAAAATCCACACATCTGTCCGATTTTTCACTTTTCCACAGCCTTTATAGGTAGAGGGGTTTTTGCCCCTCGCTCTCCTCGTAGTTGGAGGTGCGCATGGGACTGGATCATCCCCTCACAGAACATTCCCGGACATGGGGGCCTGAAGCGCGGGCCCTGGCAGCCCAGGCACAGGTGTTGTCAGGAATCAAGCTTGACCAACTGGTTCGCCGCTTGCAACGTCAGACAGGGCAATCGCGCGAGGCATGTTGGCGCTTCGTCATCCAGCATGGACTCAAAGGAAGGGTCGAATACCGCAGGTGGAGCGAAGAGGAGATCGAAGAAGTTCGTGAGGAACTGGTGAAGCATTCTGTCGAAGAGGTAGCGAAAAAGCTGAAGCGAAGCGCCAAGGCCATACGCTGCATGTTGCACAGGAACAATCTGACCGTACGTGACATCCGGTGCGATTGCTTTTCAGTCGAGGCCCTGGCGAACGTTCTGCGTATTCGCAAGACAGAAATTCTCCATTGGATCGAACAGAAGTGGTTGCAGCCGACGGTTCGCACGATTGGGAAAAAGCAGTTCTATACCATAAGCCCGGAGGCGTTCCTCCTGCTTTACAAGCACCATCTGCATGACCTTCTGGAGCAACGACGGATTCCGAATCTGGCCATGTTCGAGGCATTTTACCAATACTGCTACACGCCCAAGCACACCGTAGGCGAGCAGTTGCTTGACGTTCGCCGGGATAAGCGAGAGCGCGCGGCTTATGCCGCGCTCCAAGAGAGCGAAGAAAACGAGGAAGAGGGGGAGGATTTCAATGCCGAAGCAAGTAGAGAATTCACCGAAAACTGAAGAGACAATTGTCACAAGCCGGTGTCCACATTGTGGCGCCCAGACACTGCAGCCGTCAGGAACACGGGAGATCGTGATCGATATTCTTGGTTGTCTGCTGCTACTGGCGGTCCTGGTTCCATTGGCATATTTCGGAACTTGCTGGTTCGATCAGCAACTACAGGCTCACGCCTCACACTTTCTGTGGCATCAACCACTCGAATATTGGGATCTCCGTTGATTTGTTTCTCCAATATGGCTCGGTTATATATTCAGATGCTCGATTCGAGGTAGACGTCAAGCCACGAGAGGACTACGAGTGCTACGCTCGAAATTGGAGGAACTATGAGCATACAAGGTGCTGTTGCTGAACTCGATAAGGCGATTGCAGAACTGAATAAGGAGATCGAACGCCTGACAAAGATTCGCAGCTCGCTATTTTCAGGAGCGCCAACTCCCGGAACGCCAAAACTTTCAACGCCGGTACAAAAATCCGCTGTTCCGGCAAAGAAGAAAAGGACGCTCTCAGCAGAAGGCAGGAGGAATATATTGGAAGCGAACAAACGCAGATGGGCTGCCGCCAAGAACGAGAAAGCGAAAAAGTAGTCTTATTGTTTTTCTAAAGCTCAGTTACGCGACCAGCGTGGCGTGACGCCATGTTTGCGCGCTATGCGGCACGCCGGAGTGCAAGGCGTCGGTGCCGCGCTTCAGCGTATGCGAGTTCGTCGGCGCGGGCCTGGAGCCGGTGGCCGCTGTGACCACGGACCCACGTCCAGCGTATACGCACCCCTTTCTCCAGTTGAAGCAACTCCCGCCACAACCCTTGATGCTGCAGTGGCAAACCGCGCCGGTTTCTCCATCCCCGGTTTTTCCATCTGGTTGTGAGATCGTTCATCCCGCGAATTAGATAATCTGAGTCGGAGTACAAATTTACTTTGGACCTTGCGGGAATCGAACGAAGTGCTTGAATCGCCGCCATAAGTTCCATCTCTGAAATTGTGGTCCAGGAGCTTCCGCCCGAAATCTCCCACTGCATACGTCCGTTCACGAGAACCGCCGCCCAACCACCGGGCCCGGGGTTCCCAATCGCGGAACCGTCCGTAACGACATAAAATTGCTGATTCATGAAAAAGCTCTCCAGCGCAAAGAAGGTTCCCGCGGTCACAGATGGTTCTGCATTTCGCTCTTGATTTGAGAAAAGGGCGGGAGACTTGCTATCGACAATGGAAGCCTATGCGGCGATTCTGGAAAGTGAGCGGAATCGTACGATAGTCTTTGCAGGTAATGTTGACTCCTGCGAGTGGATCAGAATGCTAAGAGCTTTACGTCCGCTGTTCGTCAGGCTGGGGCAGTGGCATGCGGCATGATCAAAACAAGGACCTTAGCGCTCAGTCGCTGCTCTGCGTCTCGCACTACGGAGCGGATTGAGAATGTTCACACCGGGAAAGTGCTTCTCGTTGTCTGTGACCACAACGCAATCGTTCACCTCGGCGATCGCGGCAATGACCATGTCGAAAGCGCTCCTGGGGCGCCCTGCTGCAGTACCTTCCGACATGAGACGGGCCCAGATAAGTGCTGCGTTTTCGTCGAAAGCCAACACGCGTCCTCGAAACAGCGCCTGAGGGCCCTCCGGTCCGTGAAACCATTCTTCAAGCTGCCTGCGCTTTTTCCCTGCCGACTTCTCCAGAACGCCGCGCCGGATTTCGGCCAGGCTCAATGTAGAAATGAACAAATCTTCGTCCACCTGTTCCTCCATCCATTCGATGAGCGGCTGCGAAGGGGTTGGCTTCGTGGCATTGCTGATGATGTTGGTGTCGAGGAGATACCTCATAGATCGACTTTCCTGCCAGCGTCAAAGGGACGGTCAATCTCCAACTCCAGTCCAACCAGCGGTGAGCGACGAAGGGCCGCAAGAATGCCACCCTTCTTTTGAGGTAGATCGGAGACCGTCTGCCTGACCTGCGACCGAATTTGGTTGGCCTCTGCGTCGTTCTGGGCCAGCCGCTTTGCGAGTGAGCGGATCAGGTCGCGATCGGCGTCGAGACCGAGAACTTCAAACCGCGCAACTCCCCGCTTGCGGAGGCGTTTCCGGTAGTTGTTAATCGCCCGCTTCTGGGCTGCGTTGTTCATGTCCTGCCTCCCTTCTATATCCTGTAATATATCTGGTGAGTGTCTTCATTCGCAAGGAAATCACGTCCTGGCGTCCTGGCATTGGACTTGAAGACTTGTCCAGGAGACATATCCGATCTAATTGTGGGGGGCAACAGGTTATTCCGATTCAAGCTTGATCGTTGTGGGAAGGAGCGAGGCCCCTACTCGCGTGAAGTTGGTGCCAGTTGGAAAGCCGACAATGGGGTTTCAGGCGACACGCACATGAGATCCCCGATGCACCTCAGCCCCGGGCACAATTTCCCCATGTCCGATGGCTTGCCGGATTGCTTCGTTATTAGGCATTTTCTGTTGGACGCAGGCTAACAGAGCAACTTTGACGTCCTGTGGAAGACATTCCAAAACGGATTCCCAGAGGCTACCCTGAACTCTGACGTCCACCTCCCGAAAGGCCAGGGGTACCTGCATTTCATCGATAATGCGCACTGAATCCTGACTATTCTTCTGCAACCGAAGAGTGAATTCTCTGCCCTCGATCTTCCTGAGGTCCCGGCTCTTGAGGTGGTACAGCACCATGCCCTTCGTCCTCGCGATCTTGTTGTCTGCCGAGCGTGAGCGCTCCTGTAGGCGTGCAGCTTCGCTCTTGCAGTACAGCATCCGGGCCTCCATCACACGCAGGAAGCGCCCGATCCGGTCCACTTTCTCGCCGTGGGCTTCGCAGAATTTCTGGAAGCGATCCATGAGATATGCTCTAGCCTCTCCCTGATTCTCAATCTCTTCCTGAATCTCATCGAGAAGCGTGTCCAGTTCCGCATCGATCTCAAATAACGAATTCTCTTGAGCAATTGCAGACATTCTTGTCCCTCCTGGAACTTCTTGGTTTTGGTTGGCGAGGACGGTAGGCATCGATCTGAGAAAGCGGATTCATTTCGCCTGGATATTTCGCGACACTGGGCACTCTGCTGGTTGCTGGCCGCGATATCACCTAGACAAACACCTACCAGAAAAGGCCCTTCGCCATCGTTTCCCGAATGACGGGTAACACGGGAAGTTGGGTGATGGGTGAGAACGAATCTCATCATGGCACGGCGGATTGCTTCCGGAATGGCCGGCACGCCGGACGGAATTTCACTCCCATTTGTAGAGCCTGTTCCGTTACAACAAGAGCCGGGACGCATCTTCCCACAACTCCTGAGCAATGGTGCCGGCGAGTTCAGTCCGCGCGAACCTAGCGGCCTGCCCGGCACACAGTTGCATTCGGTCGGCATCTCCCGCCTTCTGAGCATCTTCCCGCATCGCGCGAGTGAGTCCGCGTTGGACAGGATAAGGAGCTGGAGGAGGAACCTTTGGAGAAGCAGATGCACGAGCGTACGCCGTTGCTACGCAGCGTCCGGGGCGCCCGGTGAATGCACGCGTAACCATGGTTTCGTTGGCCTCCGTGTGCGCAAGTCTGTCTGCAAACGCAGGATGTACCATCGCTTCCGGCGAGCGCAGGAATCCAGTTCCTATCTGTACCGCGCTGGCGCCCAGGATCAGCGCCGCCGCCACTCCGCGTGCGTCGGCACAATTCCCCCAGTAGCGATGACGGGCACGGTAACGGCGTCCACCACTTGCAGCAAGAGAGCGATCAAGCCCTACCATTTGACATTCCGCCTCGTCAGCGTGGAAGGCCCGCGGTGTCCGCAAGCTTCCATACCCTGGGCAACAATGACGTCAGCACCCGCCGCCTCCGCAGCCCTGGCTTCGGCACCGTCGTAGCGGTGGCAAACCACAGGATTCCGCATGCTTTTAATTCCGAGACAAAGGCCGGGGCGTAGAGGCCCATAATCGAAGAGACGCCTTCGGCGCTACGGTGATCATGGCCTGACATTGCGCCTCAAAGTCCGACAACACCACGTCGCCCGCTTCCGGTGGAACCGGCTGTCCCCACGTTGCAAGATACTCCCGCTGCTGCTTTTCGGACTCGAAATCACGCACTGGTGCAGGGCCTGGAATCCAAAGGTTGAGTTGAAATTCTCCCTTACTCTGTTGACGACATTCGGCGCTCCAATCCTGGAGCGCCGAATGTCATCAACAAAGCTCCACACGCACCCAATCCTCCGGCATTGGCTACGGCAATCGACAGGAATGGAGGGCAGGCCCCCGCCATGGGTGCCAGCAGGACCGGCAGACGAATCCCTAGACGGTCGGTGAAAGCCTCGGCGCGCGCGCGAGGAGAGGAGTGTTTTTTGTCGCCCATGGGGGAACCTCCGAGCAGAAATCAGGCTCCTCTAACTGTGAGCCGCGAGAAAGAAGGTTGCTCTGTCTTCAGGATAATCATCCCTGGCAAGTTTGGTTGTTACAGCCTGATGGCCGGCTTGCCGCTCAGCGGCTTAGAAGAACAACTAGGCGCGGGCAAAAGGGTTTTCAATGCCTATACCAGCGATCCGTTGACCAGCGTTCAAGTCCTCCGAGATGATTCGCACTGCACCGGCCTTCCGTGCGGCAGCAAGAATGAGGGCGTCCCAAAAATTGATTCGGGCTTCATCCTCAATCTGGAATGCCATGGAAATGTCCTCCACTGCCGTGTCGACACACCAGATGGCATAGCTGTTCACGACGCCACGGGCCGCCTTCTTGCTTAAAGGCGAAGAGATCTTCCGGGTCGCATTTACGTAAAATTCCTGGAGCACCTGCATACTGAGGACACCGGTGCGGCTACTCCAGAGGCCAAGCAGGACCTCTTTCGCAATCTCATGCTTCGCTTTGGCATCGAGATCATGCGCGTAGATCAAAATATTTGTGTCCACGAAGGTCTTATCGCTCATGCAGTTCATCTCGGCTGGCAGAGATCACGCCGCCCATATGAAAACCTCTTTCCAACAGTGCCAGGGCGGCTCGTTCGGCCTGCTCATAGGCTTCTTCCGTACCCACGAGGACGTCGATTTGTTCGGCGAGAAGCCCGCTGATCGAGGTAGAACGTTTGGCCGCGAGCACTTTCGCTTTCTGAATGGTCTGTGGAGTCAGACTGACCGTAACATTTTGCTTCTTGATGGCTTGTGCCATGACATAGCTACCTCTTTTACTTATTTTACGTGCTGCACGCATTTTACGTGCTTGCGTCGTTAACTGCAACTTCGGAGCTAGCACCAGCGTGGAGGACCTTCCGCGTCATTTCAGAGCGTTCCGATCCTGTGAGCGACTTTGGGTGAAACTCCCAGGACCGACTCGACCCGATACTTTGCACCGCTCCTGTAGCTTACGGCGCTCGTAACGCGCGTCAATCCCCATGGTTTGCAGCTAGACTAAATCCCATTGAGCACAACGGTTTTTAGTGCTGAACAGAAATTTATTATCCTCTTACACGAGCGATAACTATAGAAAGCATCAAAGAAGCGAGTCTGTCCCTCTACTTCAAATCGCATAGACTGGTTACTGGAAACTTGACAAGCGCGGACCGTCAGAACTTCGCGATCAGCGTGACGCCAGCTATCAGCAGCAGACCTCCCAGGAATCTCCAGAGGTTCAGAGGATGCTGATCCATCCGAAACCAACCGAAGTGGTCAATCGCCAATGACATGATGAGCGCTGCCGTCACTGTGAAGCCGACAAACAGTCCTGTTCCCACCTTGGTGACAAGAGTAAGCCCGGCATAGACCTGAACTGCTCCAACCAATCCGCCTATGGCCGCCCACCAAGGCATGGATGCAATATCTTTTGCCGTGGGCAAAGGACGCGGCATGATGAGGAAAGCGCCAGTGAAAAAGAAGGTGATGAGCGCAAACGATATTGCTGAAGCAAGCCACGGATTCACGATCGACTTGTTCAGTTGACCGTTCATGGCCGCTCCGCACGATTGCAGCGCGCCGCCCAGAATGATAAATGGAATGACCCAGCCAGCATTCATTGGATTCTCCTTGCGAAAAGTCGTTCATAAAGACCGAGCAACTTACGGAATACAAAAAAGCGTCTTCATTAAAATCGCGGCTCCAATAGAAAGCAGCAAGGCTATGGGCATGGCTACCGCGCCAACCTTGAGGAACCGCCAGAAACTGACATCGAGCTTCTCCTTGCGCAAGGCAAGGAGCCACAGAATCGTTGCCAGCGATCCGGTGATCGAGAGGTTTGGTCCCAGATCGACGCCAATCAACACGGCATTCGCGATCAGGTCCTTGGCATGCGCGGCCTGCAATGTTCCGCCAGCAATGAGTCCGAGGGGAAGGTTGTTGACGAGGTTGTTTGCGACACCTACGGAAAAGCCCGTCACCAGAGCGCCTGCCGCAGGCACGAGTCCTTGCACCCATGCCAGCCATGTCTGTGTTAGCTTCAGCGCACCGATACTTTCCACGGCGTCGACCATGACGAAGAGCCCAGCCACCAAAGCCAGCGTTCCCCAACTGATCTCGCGTGCCAGCCGCACTGGATTGCTGCGTGATTTGATGGACACGGCGGCGGTAATGGCCAGAGCAGCCAGGCAGGTCGGCAGGCCCAGGTCCTTGCCGAGAGAAGATGACGTGAGCAGTACAAGTACCATCGCTGCTATGCCACCGAGCACCAGCTTGCCGTTACCATTCAGCGGCTTCGACGCAACTTCGCATTCGAGCGAGGTACAGAGTTCTTTCCGAAAAAGCCACCGCATAACGGCGTAGGTCGCGGCAATCGAAAGGACGGATGGAACGTCGAACGAAAGCAGCCACTGTCCCAGCGGAGGCATGCCGGTGCGAAAAACCACCAGGTTCGCGGGATTGGAGATGGGCAACACAAACGACGCCGCATTCGCGATGAGAGCGCAGATGAATAGGTAGGGCAACGGCTCAACTTTGGCCTTGCGTACTGCTGTAAGAATTGCCGGCGTCAGCACCACTGCCGTCGCATCGTTGGACATGAAGATAGTGACTACGGTGCCGATACCGTAAACAAGGGTGAACAGCCGCGAGCACGATCCGTTTGCGTTTCGCACAGCGACCGACGAGAGCCAGTCGAAGACCCCGTATTCGCGCGCCAGTTCTGAGAGCACCATCATGCCGATCAAAAAGAGATATACGTCCGTCCCCTCCGCAACTGCCCGGCCTGCGAGCTGCAAGGGAACCAGGCGCAGCAGAAGCAGTAAAAGCGCACCCCCACCAATCCAGTAGAACTCCGGGATACCGCGTGGACGGATAAGCATCAGCGCGATACTGACGGCCACAATGAGTGGCAGCAGAATATGCGCCAGCGCAGGCGATATCATCTACCACTTTCTCCCGTTCTTGTTCGGTCCCAATTGCGTACCCAGCAAGCCGTGCTCTGGCCAAGCCGCAAGTGCATTGTCCTGGTCGCGGTCGAATCTTTTTCTCGGTAGCATGACTGCGGCACCCACGGGCACTCGGATAGCGTCCTCTGCTGCCCTTCCGTCGGCATCTTCTGCATGTACCCGGAGCGAGTACACGCCTGACAAATGATTGGCAGGAAGGATCCCTTCCCAGACTTGGCTGCCCGTGATCCGTTGAAGTTCCAAGTTCTGCTCTGCGAAAGTCGCATGAACGCGCTGGATTTCGGTGTTACTCCAAACCTTGGCGCGGACACGAAGACCATCTCGTGCAGGACGGTGAACCAGGCTGGAATCTGTCATGAGGCGTTCGTCGCTCGGCGACGTAATCATGACCGCCGGCAGATCTCCCAATTCAAAAAAGCGCCAGCTTACAAATCCACCGTCTATATTTGTGACGGAGAAGCCGACCGGGCCTTCTTCGATCTGCCCTGTCGATCGAGTCGCTGTGTAGAGGGTTCGGCCGTCGTTGGCAATCTCGTTGTAGTGAGTGTGACCCATGTCGATCAACTGCACGTTGTACTTTCTCACGAGATCACGTAATTCTTCACTTCCGGCCTTCAGATCGCTGGGATAACAGTGCAGGAGCAGGATCTTGCCCTGCCCGCGGGCGCTCGCATTTTCAAGCTGTCCTTCGAGCCATTGCATCTGTTGCGACAGCATGGCAAAGGACCTGGGGTCTGGTATATCGAATGCGTTCATCGCAAGAAACCGCGTGTCACCCACCGCGAAGGCGTAGTGTGTCAGTCGCGCTATCGAGTCGAGAAAGTTTTGAAAGCTCTTCGCATGCACGTCATGGTCACCGAGGATCGCGCACCACGGAGCCCGCAGCCAGTCGAGTGACTGGCGCACCACCGCGTAGGCGGCACGACTGCCATCGTCGGCAATGTCTCCGGGCAGATATACGAAGCTGTGCGACTCAGGAGGCGGAGAGCTTGAGACGTTCCACTCCGTCCGCTATTCTGTGGGGCCCATGCTGCTTCACGTCTGCCAGAGCGTCAGCCGTACGCGCAAATTCGAGCGCCCGATAATAATCGCCGCGCTTCAGCGCCTGGCTCGCTTTTTGCAGAGAATTCTTGTAGATCGCAATCAAGGCTTCTTGGCGCTCACCTCCATGCTCCCAGTGCTCCTCGGCTTTGCGGACCAGACACTCGAACTCATCCGTGACCGCACTTCCTAGGTCCTTAGCAAGTTGAGAGCTTCTTGCATTTTCACTGGCCGGTGCAGCAAAGTTCAGGTGTTCTGCCGCTCGGAGAAGCTCAGCCGCTTCCTTGATGTGGCCGCTCTGTAGTTCTTGCCGGGCCAGCGCGGCGAGCACGCTCACCTCTTCGGCGGGAGCCGGTTTGAGAGATCGCTGAAGAATCTCTACTCGGCCCATGTGCTCGTAGGCACGGCGCAGGTCTTTCGCTTCGTGACGGTTTTCGGCATGAAGTTTCGCGGCCTTCTTAGGGGGCATGGATGAATCCTTTCTCTGGGTAGTGCGTGAGATGCGAGAGATGGAGGCGCGGCGCATGGGCAGATTGTGCGCCGCATCCTGTCACTGGACCGGGTCGCTAAGATAAAATTCACGGCGGTTACCTCTCGCCCTTGGTTAAAGCACCTGCCATGCCATTCCGCGACAAAGATAGATGGCTTTGATTTCAAATACCTTGCGAGCAGAGGAGGAATCCATAGGGTGAATCATTGACCGCTATCCACTCACCAACCGTGTACGCTTAGCGGACACTATACTCACCCGTAATCCCCGTCTTCACTCGGAAACGCACGAGACACAGCAGATCCGCTGCCTGGGGATAATGGAATTTGAGTTGCATGAACGTTATCGGAGCCTAGAGGAACCAGCATGCAGGAGCATCGCCAAAGAACTCACATTGCAAAGCTTCTTTGGGGAAGTCTACGATCGCGCATTCTTTTGCTTGCTGTCCTCACCTGCCTGTTCCTCGCGGGCGCAGCGTTCAGCTTCTTCGCGTTCCTTCGCAGCAGCCATGCCGCTACGCTTTCAGCGGCGGAGAGTCATCTGGTCAATGTGGCCACTAGTCTCGCTCGCAACTATACCGAACACGCAGCCACCACGCTGTCTCTGCGCTCGGTTCGGCCGCTTCCACCGATGCACCCACCACCACCACCTCCGCCGCCCGGCGCGAGCGCTCCGTGGCCACCACCCCCACCTCCTCATCCACCCGCTCCCGATCCGCTCGCCCAGCTTACGGCGCAGACCCTACGACAGGAACCTGGCATCGAAGGAGGATTTTTCGCTGCCGCCTCCAATACTCTGCTCGGGTACGCATTCCCCACGCATGAGGGTCCCGGACCCAGCAGGGTGATGCCCCTACGCGAACGCCCTACTATTGAGAGTCTGGTGCACGATGCTGTCGCGACTGGCTCCACCAAGACCTTCCGCTTTGAAGGGCCTCACGACGCCGTTCTCTTTGCGGCCGTGCCCATTTGGGAGTCGCAGGTTGGCACGCAAACCGCAAGCGCATCGGTTCCAGAAATCACCGGGGCGGTGTGGCTCATGGAGCGAATACCCGGCATCAACCGAGGACGCAACCGCCAACTTCTCTTCGGCAGTATTGGCTTCGGCGCCGCTGCGCTCATCACGGCCCTGCTGGCCTTTTTCGTTACAACGGAAGTTCGCAGCGGCGTGAACTCCGTTCTCGCGCACCTGGGAAGTCTCGAAGGCGGGTTATCTGGAAAGGTTGCCCAACCAACTGCTCGTCCTCCATTGGAGGAGTTCGATCGCGTGCTCCGTGGCATCGACGTGCTTGCGTTATCGCTGCAACAGAAGATTGAAAACGAGCGAGCGCTGGAGGCCCAGGTGCGTCACAAGGAGCGCCTCTCCGCGCTGGGACAGTTTGCCGCCGGCATTGCCCATGAGTTGCGCAATCCGCTGGCAACGATTCGCCTGCGGACACAGTTGACCCAACGCGCAAATGCCGACGCTGCAACCCAGAAGAACGCGGCTGTGGTTCTCGAAGAGATCACGCGGCTCGACGCGATGATCGAACGTCTGCTCTATTTCTCGCGACCGATTCAACTCGTGATTCAGCCGACGGACTTGAGCGCGCTTTGCAACACGCTATTGCAATCGTGGTCGGGCCGCTTACACGAGGCGGGAGTTGAATCTGAATGTGCTGGCGCGGACCATCTGGAATGCGCCGTTGATAGCCCGAAGTTCCGGCAGGTGCTTGATAATCTCGTCTCCAACTCGTTGGAGGCTCTGCGGGAAAGTTTCAGACAACCAAGGAAAATTACGATTCGTCTCTCCGCCGAGGACCATTTCGCTCAACTTCAGGTTGAAGACAACGGACCGGGACTTACTGCGGAAGCGCAATCGAAGGCATTCAATCCATTCTTTACGACGAAAGACCGGGGAACGGGACTGGGGCTATCGATCGCTTACGAAATTGTGAAGGCCCACGAAGGAGAACTCCGGCTGGAGAATCGAGCGGAGGGTGGCGCCGTCACAACCGTGCGGTTGCCGCTCACACGGAACTGGGAGGACTTGGGGACAGCAGATGAGCGATAAGATTCTGGTTGTAGACGATGATGTCAATCTCCGGCGGACGCTCCGGGATGTTCTTGAGTCAGCCGGCTACGAGGTGGATGAGGCCGAGAATGGCCTAGGGGCGCTTGCACATCTCGATCAGGGGCCTTCCGATGCGGTCCTCTGCGATTGGAAGATGCCCGGGCAAGGCGGCGAGGGTTTGCTGCGGGCACTGATGATCCGCGAACCTGCGGAACAACTGCCTGTAATCATCATGACTGCACACGGCACTGGCCCCAATGCCATCACGGCGATGCAACTGGGCGCCTACGACTTCGTGACCAAGCCATTCGACATCGATGAGGTGCTCGCGACGGTACGACGCGCCCTGCAGCATGTTCGCCTGCAACGTGAGGTGGAACAGTTGCGCAATCACGAGCAGGAATCGCTGACGGCCATCGAAGAGAAGGAACACCGCCTGGTAGGCATATCCCGTGGGATGCTCGAAGTCTTCAAGTCCATTGGCCGCGTCGCAAAAACCGATGTGACGGTTCTGCTGCAAGGCGAGACGGGCACAGGCAAGGAACTTGCCGCATGCACCATTCACGAAAGGAGCTTCCGCAGCCAGCGCCCTTTTGTCGTTGTCAACTGCGCGGCGCTTCCTGCCGAATTGCTGGAATCCGAGTTGTTCGGTCACGAAAGAGGTGCCTTCACGGGTGCGACCAACCGCAAGCTCGGCAAATTCGAGAGTGCTTCCGGCGGGACTGTTTTCCTGGATGAGATTGGCGAACTTCCTCTGACGTTGCAGCCGAAATTGCTGCGTGTATTGCAGGAGCATACTTTCGAGCGTGTGGGTGGAACGGAATCCATTCATGCGGATTTTCGGATCATTGCCGCGACCAACCGTGTGCTCGAAGAAGAAGTCGAGGAAAAGCAGTTTCGCTCCGATCTCTACTATCGGCTGAAGGGTTTCAGTATCCAGTTACCCGCTCTGCGTGAGCGGCGCTCGGACATTCTGCCACTCGCCGAATACTTTCTGACCAGATTCAACCAGCAAAATCAACAACATGTCCCCGGATTTACAGAAGATGCGATTGTCTTGCTGCAGCAGTATTCCTATCCCGGCAACATCCGGGAGTTGGAACATATCGTCGAGCGAGCCGCAGTCGAGGCTGCGGGACGCGCCATCACCAGGGAAATCGTCTCCAAGGCGCTTCCGGCTTTTGAATCTGGCCCGATAGAAACCACCTTGACTGGACTGCTACGCCTTCCGTTTCATGCGTCGGTTGCCGCATGGGAGAAACGCCTGATCGAAGACGCCCTGACGGAAAGCGGCGGCAATAAAGCCGACGCTGCGAGAAAACTTCAGATTCATCGCAGACTTCTATACGAGAAGATGGAACAGCTAGGAATTGGGAAGCCTGAGTAATGATTCCTAATTTGACCCGTGGCGCAAGTCATCGACCATTTTCAGATACTCATCCCGATTGATTTCTCCCTTGGCATAGCGTTCGGCCGCAACCTGTATGCCCGCGCTTGCCACCGTTGGGCGAGAACCGCTGGCGTTCTTGCGGATAAATCTTTGCGCGCGAGGCCACAGGAGAACCGCCCCGATGAGGATCAATCCCCAAAAGACAACCTGGTCGAGCCCCGGCCCCAAACCGAGCGGCGGCCCAATGGGGCCGACGGCACAGCCCCCTTCAAAGATGAGTAACGAGAACGAAGCGACGATGAATACCAAATTCCTCATGACAACTCTCCTTTACGGGTGATCGTTCCTGTCGTTCGTAATGCGGCTTGCCATTTTCTCGCTCACGGCAAACGCACGACAAGGCCCGTGCTGATTGTTTTCGGGTTGAGACTGCTACCCATTTTCGGGTTGAGGTTGCTGCCCAGACCTGAAACTCCGCCGTAGCTGAACTCCACCACGCGCCAATCGATACGAGGCAGAATCGTCATATCCAATCCTCCTAAAAACTGATATTCAAAATCTGTGTCGGTTTGTTTCGCAACACCCTGCCCAAACTGGGTATGGCCAACCCCGATTAGGGCCTCCGCATAGGGCTGAAAAGGCAGTACATGGGGTATAAAAACCAGCCGGGGACCGGCCAGGCCGCTGTCAAGTGTGGTCGAGCCAGTACCGAGAAATGCGGCGCGGAGGTCGATCCCAGCACCGAGGAACGGAACATGCCAGGGATCGTAATATGCTCCCAATGTAGGACCATACAGCCAACTGGTGTTTGGCCGATTGATCTCGGCCGTGCTGAACTCGCCATACACGCCAACCTGGGCCATCGCGCCGAGTGCCGAAACGAGTAGCAGCAGTGGAGAGAAGCGTAACCATTTCATTGACTGCCTCCTTTGAAAGTAGGACTCATTGTAGTGGCGGTGGTGGCGGTGGAGGTACAGGTCCGCCAGGTGGAGGTGGCGGTGGTGGAGGTGATCCTGCAGGCGCACCTGTCGGTGGTGGCGCAGATGCAAAGGTCTGCTGGTTCGCAGTTACACTTTGCGCGAAAAGCGTCGTTTCGCCGCCGATCGCCTGTTGCTGTCCGCTTACCTGAATCAACGTGCCTCTGTTCAAAACGCCGCGCAGTTGTATTCCTAAATCTGGCGGAACACTCACGGCCACTCCATCGCGCAGTGTGAGCCCCTGCACCTCACCCTGTGGCCCATAAATGATGGTGCGCACATGGCTCGTGCGGGTGACAGGCGCCCCACCTGCGACTAAGCCAGCAGTAGCTGTTGGTGGCGGAGCGGGTGCATACCCAACAGGCGGCGGTGGCGGCGGTGCGCCGTATTGCGGAGGAGGAGGAGGAGGTGCACCGTATTGCGCTGGCGGAGGAGGAGGTGGCGCACCATATTGCGCTGGAGGTGGCGGCGGTGGTGGACACGTGCATGGTTGGGCCAGAGCTGGCGGTGGAGGGGGCGGTGGAGGTGGAACTGGCCGACAACCCGTGACCAGCAGAAGGCCCACCCCTGCTAACAACATGGAGCACATGGATGCGGTGATCGATTGCGAATGTAGTTTCATGGTGCTAGCTCCTTGAAAATCGTTCAGACCCCCTGCGTGACTGTGGCGGCGGTGGTGCACCGTATTGCGGTGGCGGAGGCGGCGGTGGTGGCGCACCATATGGAGGAAGCAGTGGAGGCGGTGCGACTCCATTCGCTGTCGGTGGCGGCAGAGGTGGAGGTTGCGGTGGAGCTACAGCAAGATCGCCCGGAGGAGGTGCGGAAGGAGCTGTTGCGGTCACCGATCCGATACGTCTTCCGGCAGCTTGTGCGATAAGCTGCGCAGTCATCACCGTGCGTCCTGACACGGAAGGATGCAGTGCTCCGTAGATATTCACACGAGTTCTTAGCGGTGGAATGATGCCTGAGAAGTTGTCCGGCAGATCAATCAATGTTCCGTCATCGAGCAGGAAGCCATTGAGCCTTCCATCTTCCGCATAGTTCAGTTGGCGGATGCGTCCCCGCGCTGTGTAGTTCGCGGTCTGAAGTTGTGTAGGAGCAGAAATTGCCGGATTTGGCTGTACTGTCTGGGGCGCGTTCGCTGCGGATGTATTTGGCGGTGCCGCGGGTGCGGGCGCTTGACTCGCGCAGCCAGCGATGGAAATCAGAGCCAGGACTGTAGGCACGAAGAGAAAAGTCCTTAATCGCATAAGGCGCCCCCCATTCATCCGTGGATAATGCACGGCTATTGCCAAACGCACAGATTTCCGTTGTGTCCGCGATTCAACAAGATGCATGCAGACGACGCAGATCGAAAGCCATTGTTGACCGCTAAGCGGACAATGGCATGTGACAAAAGCGAACAGAAGATAGAAAGAGCGCCCCAGCTCCGGCAGGAATGGATCAACAGACTTCACCTCCGAACTGCGGATGCTAGAAGTTGAAGTGAGCCTCCAGAAAGATGCTGCGGTTGCCACCTTCAGGCGGCGTGAAGGGGCCGGTAGCCAGCGACTGCGATTTGAAACGCAGAGACGGTGGCGAGGTAAGCGTGCCGTTCGGCGTGCCTAAGTTCTGATGGTTGAAGACATTCGTGAACATGGCCGCGAAGGTCAGGCCGTACCTGCGAGAGACAGTCGTATCCATCTTGCCCGGACCTGCGGGACCGCTGCTTAACCCGCCAGGTCCGAGTCCACCCGGATCTCCGCCCGGCGGAGGCGGTGGAGGCCCGCCAGGTTCGCCGCCGGGTTCGCCTGTCACGCGCGGACCAATGCCGATGATTTTGCTGATGTGGAGATTCAGACCAACATTGGAAGGCCCAGTGCCGAAGCCATAAGGAATAATCTTTTCGCTGGTTCCTATGGGTTTGGCATCGAGGCAGCCATAAGGCGTGGACACATATTGCGCCGATGTGCCACAACGGGCCGGGTTTGCCATCGTAGGCCGCGCATTGAATTGGTTGTTGCCGGTAAGGTCGCTGCCAATGGTGATGTTGTAAGGCGTGCCGGAGTTATAGCCGAAGAAGGGCGATACCTGGAAACCATACGGCGCTGAGATGTTTCCGATGATGTTGATGCGGTTGTGAATGTCGAAACCTGTGCGCCCATCGTCGAACCCAGGGTCCTGCGCGACCGATGGCACATACGCGACGCCGCTCGTATCGCCTTTCGCATTGTTATAGATGTAAAAGCCGAAAAGACTGAAGCGGCGGTAGCGGGCTGTCCCGGTAAGGATGATCTGGTGCTGGCGATAGACACCTCCCGATTGATATTGCATCAGGTTTTTGGAAGCTGCCGGTAGCGGCTGGCTTGGATATGTGTTGAGAGTCACTGTGGAAAATGGCGGCGCTCCGATATTGTTGGTCAAGTATTGATGCACGCCACGCGAGTAGAGGTAGGTGATATTTCCAGTAATGTTCTTCGCCACCTGACGGTCGATGCCCACCGCTGCCTGCATGTCGTTGGCGACGTGAAAGTCTCTCGCGATGCTGTATTGGGTCAGTGCACTTTCACTAGAGGTTGGATTCGGCGGCTTGATGGCGATACCGGGACTTGTCTCCTGATAACCCGCAGGATCGGTTACCGTGTAGCCGACTTGGTTGACTCCGTTCTGGTGGATTGCGGTGGTGATGTAAGGCGTGCCCGCAGTGGAATCGAAGCTGTTTGGCACCGTGAAGCGCTGATAGAACCATCCGTATCCCGCGCGCAACACAGTTTTTGCCGGCTTTCTGCGGGTCGCATGCCCAAGCGCATAAGCAAAGGAAATGCGCGGCGCCCAATCACTTTTGTCACTGATGCGGTTCTGCGATTCCCAGCGCAGTCCGTAGCTGAAGGTGAAACGCGGGTTGACCTTCCAATCGTCCTGATAGAAGAGCGCTGCGTCGAGGACCATCACGCGAGCCGTGTATTTTTTGACTACAGTCACGGCGTACTTTTGCGGTGCTCTGGCCAGATAATCCGCCGTCGACTGGAATATGTAGGAACCATTGGTTTCGGCGTTCGTGAAATTCGTGTCATCATAGGCGCGCAGGCGTCCGCCGAAGTTCAGCGAGTGATTGCCCTTGGCTGCCGCGAAGGAGTTCTGCAGCTCAAAGTCGTCCTGGCTGTCATCCACGGCTCCGGAGTTGCTGCCGCCATCGGTGAATGCGCCCTGCACCGTGACGGTGGGCGAGGTATTCTGCGCAACTTGCTGGCTGCGGATGCGCCGGTACTGGAAGCGGATGTCATCGACGACATTCCTGCTCAAGACAAGGCTGTCGCTTAACTGAAATTTGTGTTCGAGGTTGTGCGTGTTGTAGGCCTGCAAGGGCAGGCTTGTTTCTCCCACGCCCTGGTTCGTGTCTACCACACGAAAAAAGTCGTAACGAAGTATCAGCGTGTTTGTGCGGCCAAGCTGCAGATCAATCCGCGGACTCGCATCGATGCGGGAACTGGGATTGTTGAAAGGCTCGTTCAGCAGCGTTCCGTCTGGATTCGATGGGGTGATGCTGGACGGGTCCGCCGCATCCACCACCTGCACGCTTTGATGGTTGCGCGCAAATGCGCTGAAGAGGTAAGAAGCATTTGTTGAGAGAGGGCCGCCTACATTGCCGTCAACATCGTAGGAGTGATAGGCGGGTTCCGGGCCTATCAGAAGCGGGTTGCGCGAGTTGAAAGCCGAATCGTTGCCGCGGGAACCAATTTGCCCGTGCAGTTTGTCCGTGCCAGGTTTGGTGAAGATCTCAATGCGGCCATACCCAAGACGATCGAACTGCGCCGAGAACGGGTTTTGATTGATCCGAATTTCGCGAATGGAGGATTTCGGCGGAAGCTGCCCTCCGGTAAAGTCATCGATATAGATCTCGCCGCCATTCGGTCCGGCGGACGGACCCGCCAACGCCTGCAATTCATTCAACAACTCGTCAGGGTCGTCGGAAAGCGCGTCGAGGTCCTTGCCCTGGATGACGATTGCGTTGGCATTGCGGCTGGGACTGGTGCTGACAGCTTGGCTCTCATCGCTCACCGTGACTTGTTGCTGCTCTACCTGAATGGAAAGTGCGAAATTCAGTTCTGTCGATTGTCCCCTGACAACTACGACATTCTGCGCCTGAAACGGAGCGAATCCTGGCGCTGTCACCGTCACACTGTAGATGCCTGTCGCAAGTCCGCGCATGGCGTAAGTGCCCGTTGCATTGGAGGTCGCCGTCGTGGTCTGCCCCGTGGTTGAGATGACCTTGACAATCGCATTCGGAATCACAGCGCCGGAAGGGTCTGCCACCTGGCCTCGAAGCGTTCCTGGGTTTCTCCGTCCTGTCTGCGCAGGCACAGAATGCAGGCCAACGATCAGAAGCGCGAGGATCAGGAAACAGAAACAACGGACCGCTTGATGAATCTGCATAGCCCTCCAGGAGAATCACAATCGGCAGTACGCCTGATGCGGCTCGGGTATTTCCAGCACCGCAACCTGTAATTCAGAGGCTCCACAAGCTGGAATCAGCCTTGACGGTCTTGGCCCCGCATCCGGCTGGGCAAGCCAGTTCTGGAACTGCGGCACGAGAAAAGGCTTCTTTGTCGGCAAATCCTCCTCCCCACTCAGTCGGAGAAGGCACGGCTATTGCCAAAGGAGCGGATCAGCGTGAGACCTTCTATTCAACGAGATACAGATAGAAGAACATGCGGGATAGAAAATGCTGACCGCTAAGCGGACAGCGAGCGTGGCAAAAGCGAACGGAATTTTCAAATCGAGGCAGACCCGGACATTCTTGACGCGCGCTTCGGTTCTTGCATGAGTGCGGTTGCGGCTCAGTGGTGTAGAACGAAGAAGAGGAAAACTCCGTAGGCAATGAAGAGTGCTATCGCATGGCGACGTATTAAACGCTTGCGGGGAATCGCGAGTCCGATGACCAAAACCAGGGATGCGAGCATTGCCAGCAGCGGTAGGTGCAATTGATTCATATCCTGCAAGACGAGCGGATGGACGAGTGCAGCGGCTCCGAGCGTCATCGTAACGTTGTAGGCAAAAGACCCGACAACGCCAGCCACGACCGCTTCCGCTGCTCCGCGCCGGGATGCCGACCACGCTAAGACAACCAGCTCAAAACCTGTTGCGAAACCGACCACCGTAAGGCCCAATTTGGTCTGTGTCGATTGAATGTGGCTGATGCGGCGCACGGCCTCGACCAGCAAGGTTGCTCCCGCCGCCATCGCGAGCACGCCCGAAACAACAAAGATCAGGTCGAGGCCAACCCTTTTAGATCTGTCGGGGTACCGGTGAGCTTCCGCAAGCTCTCCCACTTCTCCTAATGTCGGCGGATGTCGCTCGACGATCCAGATCAGCACCACATAGACCAAATAGAGTATTACAAGAATGGTCCCCTCGGGCCGGCTTACGTTCCCGTCCCAGGCAAACCAAGCGCCAATGACGCCGAGTGGCAGGCCGAGCAGTGCGTAGCGCAGAGCGCTTCCTGAAAATGGAAGCGGTGCGATCATCGCGCCAACGCCGAGAGCGATAAGACAGACCGTGACATTGGCTCCGATTACATCTCCCAGCGCAATACCCGGTGAACCGCGCAACGAAGCCGCCACCGCTGTTGCCAGTTCTTCAGGTTCCGCACCCGCAAGCAGCAGCGCCAGCGCGAAGCTGCTCACTCCTAAAGCGACAGCAGCTTTTCCAAGGTGTTCGGCGAAAGCCTCGGCTCCCCATACAATGGCACCGATGCCTGCGAGGAAGGCGATGAGCCATAGAAATGTCGTCATGAGTCAATACCTTTTACATCCAAAATGCTGAATCATGCTGATGACCCTCGTGTCCAACACCGCGTTGGGAGAAATGCACTATCCTTCGTACCGGCGCTTTTCAAATCGTCCGAAGCGCAGCGCCAATGTAGGCAACACCAACAGATTGAGCGCTGTCGATGTAATCAACCCTCCAAGGATGACAATGGCGAGTGGCCCTTCAATCTCCTGCCCTGCGGCCCCGCTCCCGATGGCCAGCGGCAGCAGCCCGAGCGCGGTGACGAGCGCCGTCATCAAAATCGGAGCCAGCCTCTCTGAAGCCCCTTGGACGGCGGTTTCATATCCCCACTCCATCCCTTCCACTTCGACCAGATGCTCGTAGTGCGAGATCAGCATGATGGAGTTACGCAGGGTAATTCCAAAGAGAGTGACGAATCCGACCATCGCTCCCAACGAAAGTTCACCGCCGCCGGCAAAGACCGCAAGGACGCCGCCGACCAATGCAAAGGGTATATTCACGAGCACAAGCAACAAATTGTGCCAATTCATCAGAACGACGGAAAGCAGCAGTACGATTCCCAGCGCAGCCAGCAACGAGTGGACCAGCAGATCGCGGCGCGATTGCGCCTGGGCCTCCGCCGTCCCGGTGAACTGCACGTAATCTCCAGGGGCCAGATGCACTTTGGCGGCAATCTGCGCCTGGGCATTTTGGACGAATGCGCTCGTGTTGTTTCCCGCGACATTCAGCGTGATCGTCTGGACCCGCCGGGCGCCGTCATGCAGTATGTTGTAGCGGCCAGCCTTTTCATACACGCTCGCCAGTTTTCCGAGAGGAACGTAAATACCTTCCGGACTCTTGATGGGAAGTGCAGCGATGGAGTCCACACGGTTTCTATCTTTGGGCGGCAAAATCACCGACACGGCAAAGACTCGGTTTCCTTCGTAAATCTCTCCCACCTGCTGGCCCTGATATGCGGTTTGAACGTCCTGCAACACAGTCATCGGGTCGAAACCCCAATGCAGAAGTTCCGGCGCGCGAAGATCGACCGCCATCTCCGGCGTTCCTGGCGGGGATTGCATTTGGATGTCGGTCGCTCCCGGCACTCCGCTCAAGACGCGCGTGACCTGCTGGGCTTCTCGATCCAACTGATCGAGATCGTTTCCGTAAATATTGACGACCGTGGACGCGGTGTATCCAGAGATGGTCTCTTCGATGCGCTCGGTGAGAAAAGTAAGCACGGAAAAGCTCAACCCGGAAAACTGAGAGAGCGTGCTACGGATTTGACCGAGCGCCGCTTCCTCCTGCTCGCCACTCATGGGCTTCAGGTCTACGTCGATCTCGCTGTAATTCGGCCCCCAGGTGTCTTCGGACAGTTCGGCCCGCCCGACTCTCTGCGAAACGGACCTGATGAACGGAAATTTGTTCAGTGCCGCCGTCACTTCCCGGCCTATGCGTAAAGAGTCTTCGAGCGAGGTGCCGGGAACGGCGATCATATGCACGATGTAATGGCCTTCGCGAAGTTCCGGTAGAAAGCTGGTTGAGAAGAAGGGCAACGCCACAACGCCGAGAACAGTCAGGATCACGACGCCGCTCATGACGAGCCGTGGCGCACGCTCAATGCGCGCGAGCACAGCGCCATATCGCTTCTTGAGCCAGAGGACCACCGGAGGTTCGGTCGTGCGAATCTGACGATGACCCAGGAACAGCAATGAAAGCGCCGGAGTGACCGTCAACGCAACAACCAGCGAGGCCAGCACAGAGAGAATGTACGCAATTCCTAACGGAGCGAAAAGCCTTCCCGCAACACCGGAAAGCGTGAGAATCGGCAGAAATACCAGGATAACGGCGAAGGTCGCATAGACCACTGCGCTGCGCACTTCGATGGAAGCATCGAAGACAACAGAAAAAACGGAGCGAGGATGCCCTTGTGCAGCATTCTCCCGCAGGCGGCGCAGAATGTTTTCGACATCGATGACGGCGTCGTCCACCACTTCGCCGATGGCTATGGCGAGGCCGCCCAGCGTCAGCGTGTTCAACGAATAGCCCATGTGGTCCATCACGGTGACGGCAATCAGCAGAGACAGCGGGATCGCGGTGCAGGAGATGGCGGCGGTGCGCAGGTCGAACAAAAACAAGAAGAGCACGACGATGACAAACGCAGCCCCAAGCAGAAGCGAGTTACGCACATTATGCACAGCGATATCGATAAACTTTGCAGGCTTGAAGAGATCGGTGCGGATGACGATGCCTTGCTGCTGCAAGGCTGGATTCAACTCCTGGAGCGCCTTTTCTACCTGAGCACTGACATCGGCGGTGTTCGAGCCGTATTGTCCGGACACTACGATATCCACACCCGTCTTGCCCTCTATGGAAGCGGCCCCGAAAGGCGGCGCTGGCCCTTTGACAACGTTCGCCACTTGGCCTAATGTCGCGTTGGCTCCATTCTGGCGGACAAGCACGGTGGCGGCGATCTGAGCAGGCGTGAGCGACTGACCTTGCGATTGCAGAATGAGCCGCTGGTTCCCGTTCTCGATAAATCCAGCGCCCAAAATTCCTGTGGCCTTCTGCGCCGCGGCGACGACATCATTGAGCGAGAGACCATAGTGGACGAGCTTGTCCGGCAGAAATTGAATTTGAATCTGCTTTACTTCGCCGCCGAATATGGACACGCTTGCCACGCCCGGTACTGCAAGCAGACGGGGACGAAGGGTCCAGTCCGCTACCGTTCGCAGATCCATCAGGGACTTGCTCTTGGAGGTCAGCCCCAGAACCAGCACCGTTCCCGTGGAAACCGTAAGCGGCGTCATGATGGGCGCCTGCACTCCATGAGGAAGCTGTGTGGCCACGGTAGCCAGGCGCTCGTTCACGAGCTGTCGGTCAAGGTAGATACCGCTGCTGTTCTTGAAGATCACCGTGATGATGGACAGACCCTGGATGGAGTTCGAGCGCAGCGAATCGATGCCGGTGACACCGTTGACAACGTTCTCAATCGGCTGCGTTACCAGCAACTCAACCTGCTCCGGGGAAAGACCGGGCGCTTCCGTCTGGATGGTTACGATAGGAGGCGCAAACTCCGGGAAGACATCGTACTTCGCCTGCGTGAGCGTGTAGAGGCCATAGCCGAGCGTAGCAAGGGCGAGCGACAGGACTGCGCCGCGAAAACGGAGCGAGAAGCGAACGATGGTACTCAACATGGTGTTTTCCTCTGGCCTTTATCAGTCCTGATCTGTGTCCTGCTCTGCCTGGATTTGGGAACGGAACTCTTCGGACAGGAGGGTCTGTGCGCCCTTGATGACGACGCGAGCACCTGGCCGAATCCCTTCTGTCTCAAAAAAACCATTCGCAACAGGGTCGGATGTCTGTACCGGCGTGCGCACGAACTTTCCGGGCAGATCTTCGACATAGCACCAGGCGCTTCCTTGCGACCACACCACCGCCGTAGAGGGGATGACAATTCCGGTTTGCTCCGGTCCGGCAGGCAAAAACACACTCAGGTTGATCCCCGGAACCAGACCCGGATGGGCGCCAACTTCATAAAGAAGACTTGGCACCTGCAGGCGCGGATCGAGTTGGGGAAGGACGGATATGAAGTTGGCGGTCGCATGGGCGCCATCGGCAAACTGCACCACCGCCTGCCTGGGTGCGGCAAAGGAACTGGCGCTTGTCCCCGTTACCTGGAGAAGAAATTTCCGCTGCATCAGCAGAGCATCCATTTGCGCTGAGTTTCCCTCGATCCACCTGGCTACGACAGGCCCCCAATGAAGCAGGGTTGTGCCTTTCAAAACCGTGATCGCCTGCTGCGCATTCTGTACCAGGGCGGCATCGCTTTCGGCGGCCGCGCGCGCCGCTTCAACCGCCTTGTCCGAGGCGTTCTTGCCATCTTGGTTCAATTGACGGAGACGCTCATATTCTGCCGAGGATGCGCGCGCGTTCGCGCGTGCTCTCAATAGGTCCGTCGCGGGCGTGTTGTAGCTGGACTTCAAATCAAGAAGGGGTTGGATCTGTACAACAACGCCGGTTGCCGGGCTCTCTATTTGTTGCTCGGTTGAACCCAGAGTGGTGGTGGTGATGCCGTTCGCCTTTTGCGACGCAGCATCGAAAGTAAGAACAGTGTGTCCGTTCTCCGATGTAACACGTGAGGGCGCTTGCACCGGGGCTTCGCTCTGCGCTTCCGCAGCTTGCTCCGAACGTCCCGCAAGGAAACCCCAGATCAGCCCACCCGCAATGGCGATGCTGATCAGGGAAAAGATGACGATACGAAGAATGGATTTCATCGGTGACTCCCTTTCGGACTCCTGTTGCTACCGTGGCGCGATTCGTGGAAAGGCAGGCGTTGTTCCGGGATCAATAGGCCGCTGGAGTGCGTCCTCCAGCAAGCCGAGAGACAATTGCGCTTGATGCTGCGCGTCCAAACGGGAGCGCTCCGCAACTGCCGTTTGAACCTCAGCGGCGATTACCGTGAACTGCTCGGTTTCTCCCGACTGAAGCAGCCGGGTGGCTATCCGTTGCTGCTGCTCCAATTCGGAGACGGAATGCCTGCTCTCCTGAAGCGTTGCGTAGATAGCGGCATATTGCGCCAACGCTTTGTCGCTATCGGAAATGACCGTACTTTGGATAGCGAGTAGCTGCGTGCCCGCTACCTTGCGCTGGGCCTCGGCTTCGGCAATCGGGCCTTCGTTGTGGTTTCGCAGCGGCAAGATGGACGACAAGCGGAGAGAAAGCAAGTGGTAGCCCTCTTCATAGGCGTAGCCCGGTCCGATGTTGATGTCTGGATACTGGAGGGCAGCTTGCAATTGCAGGTTGGATTGCGCCGCTTCATATTGTTCCAGCGCGCGCTGTACGTCGAGCCGGTTCAGCACGGCCGCCTCATGGATCGTCCGAGATGGAAGCGAGGCGAGGTCAGGCGGATGATCAAGTTCGCGCCAGATCAAGGTCTTCCCATCGAGGGCGGAATCAGGAATTCCAATCGCCGATGCGAGAGCGGCGTGAGTCGTATTCACCTGACCTTCCGCCGCGCGGAGCGCTTGGCGAAGACTGGTCAGATCGATTCGTGCAGTGGTGACTTCAGGCAGCGCGATCTCGCCGGCGCGGAAGCGTGTTTCGATGATCTCCGCATACTTGCTTTGCAGCGACTCTTGCGTCCGCAGCAGTCCGGCTGCCTTTTTCGCGAAGAGATAATCTACAAATGCCGAACGAACCCGGCTACGCACAACCCATGCTGTCTGGGCAAGTTGGATGCGGCTGGCCCGGCTCAAATGCGTGGCGCTCGCAATCCGGTAGCCGCGTTTTCCCGCCGTCTCTATGGGCAGAGAGAAATCGATTCCCATGATGAAGGGCGCTTCCGGCGCCGTCTCATAGCCAGGTCCGGCACTCACGGTGGGATTTGGTTTCATGGCGGCGGTTTGAATCGCCGCTTCTGCGGAAGCTACGTTCGCGCGAGCAACGTCCAGGTCCGGATTGAAATAAAACGCCGCCAGCGTCAACGAATCCAGGTCCCAGCCCTGGAGCGGCCATACGGATGTTTGGAAATCTGCATTCCGTTCCATCCATGACCGCAGATCGGGATCGTCGAGGCTGCGGCTATAAAGGCCCTGGGCCAAAGCTGCGGGTGAAACGGGAGCTGCGTGGTACTTGTAGGGAGCACAGCCCGCGAGAAACACTGCGGCGAGCAGCACCCATATTGCAATGGGTTTCATGGAAACTCCTGGGAGCCAAAGTTCGAGAGGAACGCAAGCAGGCGTACTGCTGCGCATGAACTGGAGACAGGAAGAGGGGAAGGACTAGATACGGAGAGAGGTAACGCTTAAGGGCGGGGAGAAGAGAAGACGTTCGCGTTCAAATGCTTCGCGTTGGTGCATTGAGCTACGCGATAACCCCAGAAGGCCAAGTGGAAGCAGTTCGGATAAAGATAAATTTAAGCTGAACAAACGGCGAACCAATGCTGCGATGCCGAAACACAAGATCAGCATTGAAGTGAGCATCATCAGCAGGAATTCTGGATCGATCGCAAATGGCTTCGTGTCGTGGATATCGAAGGCTTCATATATCAGCGCTCCCACCATCACAGAAATCATGACGGCGACGGTGAACCCGATAATGCGCTTCCAAGACACATCGTAATCATACATCAGCGCCCACAGCTCCTCAATTTCATAAGACCGGATCGCAACCGGCTATGCCCGTAAATCGGAACAATTCATAAGAGGCTTATGCTGTACGAGACGGTATGTCTGGATTGTTTCCAACGCGCTCTCCGCTTCCTCATGCTCAGGTGTGTGCCCCTGAGCGCCGCCACGCCACTGCAATCTTCTGGCTTCAGGGGATAACGCTCGCATGGATGCTGGTGGAGACTGCGGTCTCACTCTACGCCGCTGTAGAGGCTCACAGCCCGGCCATGCTGGCATTCGGTTCCGATAGCATTGTCGAGTTGTTCTCTGCAAGCGTGGTGCTCTTGCAGTTCGTACCGCAAATCTCGATTTCGGAACGGATTGCTGGCCGCACTGCCGGGGCGCTTCTCTTTCTTCTTGCACTGGTCGTATTGCTGATGGCGGCTCTATCGCTGGCGCTGCATCTACGACCTGAGACAAGTCGTGCGGGAATCGGAATCACCGTCGCCGCCATCATCGCTATGCCAATCCTTGCAGGACTAAAGCGCCGGGAAGCGCGGCGTAGAAACAATCCTGCCTTGGCAGCGGATGCGACCCAATCCGCTACGTGTGCATATCTGGCCTTCATCACCTTGGTTGGACTATCGTTAAACGCCATCTTCCATATCGGATGGTTTGATTCCATCGCCGCATTGGTCGCCCTCCCACTCCTCCTAAAAGAGGGCCAAGCATCTTGGCAGGGAAACCCCTGCGGTTGTTGCTAATGACATCTTCGCTCTGAACTGACTCGGTCCTCATACACAACAAAAAGAGCGCGGTAAGCGCTCCGCGCGCCCTTTTTCCACTTCGCGCCGCTCCGGTGGCGCCCCAGCGCATAAAGCCACGCTGAACGGGCCTTTCTGAGTCTGTTCGGGCCAGCACGTCTGCGTGCCAAACTATCGTACGTGTTTGGCACTTGCCGCGCCCACCCTCCATCCTCCCACCTCCGCTGCCCTCGTTCTGCCTTGGTGTCCGTTTGTCCGGGTTTGTCCGCTGCGCTTTGTGAAGGACAAACCACTCCCAAACGAAACACCAAGGAGAAAAACAATGTTATCAACCAACAACAACCGCAGCAGCAACAGCAACGGCACGCCGCGCAATGAAAACGCGACGCAGAAACTTATCCGCGAAAACGTGGACTTCCTCATCGAGCAGCTTGAGGCGGGACAGAGTGACGCACTATCTTCGCCCGCCCGACAGTCCTGACCCGACAGAATAAACATTCTGAAGTTTCCTCATTTCCCGCTTGACTCTATACCTAAGTACAGGGTTTACCGTGGATTCATGAACAGCTTGAGCATCAGCCAAGTGGCGAAGCGTGGAGGCGTCAACATTCAGACGATTCGATACTACGAGCGTCAGGGACTTCTCGCGCCCACGTCGCGTACAGAAGCCGGTTATCGCATCTTTTCCGCCGAATCGGTGCGGCGGATTCGTTTCATCAAGCGGGCCCAGGAGCTGGGCTTTTCGTTGAAAGAGATTGAGGATCTGCTTTCCTTGCGCATCGACGCGCATACGACACAGGCCGACATTCGCAACCGGACGCAGGCAAAGATTGCCGATGTGGAGCAGAAGATTCTGCATCTCCAAGCCATCCATGCAAGCCTTTTGCGGATGGCGGAAAATTGCTCCGGTTGCGGTTCTTTGAAGGATTGCCCCATTCTCGAAAGCCTGGATAAAGAGGAATTCTCATGACCAACCGCACCTGGAAACAGAACCTGCTTGCTGCGCCTGGCATCGGACTCTCGCTGCTGCCGAAAATTGCCTGTCCAGCATGCTGGCCCGCTTACGCGGGACTACTGTCCTCCATCGGACTTGGCTTCCTGATTCCAAATGCCAAATATCTCCTTCCGCTGACTGCGGCGTTCCTGGTGCTAGCAGTGGGGATGCTTGCGTTTCGCGCACGCCGACGGCATGGATATGTGCCGTTTGCTCTGGGAACTCTTGCAGCCAGTTTGATTTTGCTCGGAAAGTTTTCTCTAGCTTCCAATCCTGTTCTGTATGCCGGATTGGCACTGCTCATCCTGGCCTCTGTTTGGAACAGTTGGCCCATAGTTTCCCGTTGTATCTGCGTCCCGGCAACGGAAAAGTTCCACCCATCCGGGGCGCTCAAGGAGAAATAAAATGACCGCCAAAAAAAGAAACGTGGAAGTCTTCAGTGCAGGGTGCGGGGTGTGCGATGAAACCGTTGCGCTCGTGCAGAGCTTGGCCTGTGGATCATGCGACGTTGTTGTCCATGACATGCACCAACCCGAAGTAGCAGCAAAAGCCAAACGATATGGCGTGCATAGCGTGCCTGCTGTCGTCGTAGATGGCAAGCTGGCCGATTGCTGCGCTGGCCACGGACCGGAAGAACATGTGTTGCGTGCTGCTGGAACCGGCGTTCAACTCTGAACCGCATTGCCAATGAGTCGGCGTGGCGTTTACAGACAACCCGTACACCGCGCCCGCCTCATGGCGAGCGAGATCCTTCCTCAACGGTCGATGACGTCTGCCGTTCTGACTCAATCCAGAGCTGTCATTCGTCACTCGTTTACGCCGGAGTTCTTCTCCATGCCCGATCAGGCCAGCCATCCTGTGTCGATTTCTCCCGCTCAGCACGAAGGGTTAATCCAGGCGCTCGCCGCCGCAACGTTCTTGATTTTCTTTCAAGCCTATATGGTGGCCCCGCTCATCCCCCGTTTGTCCCATACATTTCGCGTGTCCGAGCAGTTGATCGGACTGATGGTACCGGCCTACATGATTCCGTATGGCTTATCCACCTTGTTCTATGGACTGCTTTCCGACCGGCTGGGCCGACGTCGCATTATGCTCGGATCGCTGGCTGCGTTCATCGTTCTTACCCTCATCACAGCGACAGCGCGCTCCGCTCCACAAATTCTCTGGTGGAGGCTCTTGACGGGATTGGGCGCGAGCGGGGTAGTTCCATTGGCGCTGGCGCTTATCGGGGATTTGTTTCCCTACGAGCAGCGCGGACGGCCTCTGGGCTGGCTCTTTGGAGCCATGGCAGGCGGAATGGCATTTGGTTCCAGTTTTGGAGTCATACTGACTCCGTACATTGGCTGGCGCATGCTTTTTGTCGGTGTGGCATCTGCAACCGCGGTCGTGTTCGGGTTGCTGCTCAAGTACAGTGTCCTCCTGGGCAGACAAACTTTCGCATCGGGCCTCTCTGTAGCCGGTGTGCTAAGGGGATATCGCAGCCTCCTCGACAACGCGCGCGGAGCCCGCACCTACGGCTATGTCCTGCTGAACAGTCTGTTTCACTCCGGCGTTTACACCGGGCTCGGCGTCTTCTTCTCCCAGCGGTATCACCTTGGAGAAATTGGCATCGGTCTCGCTCTTCTGGGCGACGGGGTTCCGGGATTCCTTTTGGGGCCGGTGATTGGCCGCTGGGCAGACCGCTGGGGACGCCGCTGGCTCATACCGCTGGGGCTGGTAACTGCCGCACTCTCGGTTGCCGCTCTGATCTTCGATCTACCACTCTTGGCGGCGGGACTCGCTGTAACACTGCTATCCCTTGGCTATGACATGACGCAACCACTGCTAGCCGGAATCGTGACGCAGTTGGGAGGCAAGCGGGCCGGACAGGCGATGGGGCTGAACGTCTTCATCCTCTTTACAGGATTCGGCGTCGGCAGCATGGTGTTCGGTGCGGTGTTTCCGCTCGGCTTTGGAGCGGCTTTTGCTATTTTCAGTGCCATTCAAATGTTGTTCGGTCTGGCCGCCCTTTTCCTGTTTCGCGGTGAAATGGCAAAAAGCGAAAAGTCTCAGCAGCTTCCGTAGTCTCCCAGGAATAGCTAAGCAGAGCGTGAATCGACTGCAAGGTGCCTGATCGGGCTTGACGATTCGGCCACCATTTTCTCTGTGCAGTGACTAGCAGCGCCGTTTGAACCAGAACCAGCGATTCCAGCAATACTTGGCAGGACTCACCGAGAGTCAGTGCATGTGGTGCCCCAAATGACCGCCGAGAAGATGTCGAAGGGTCATCAGAAGTACAAAGGCGAGGATTCCAAACACATATATCCAACGTGATGTATCGACGGTCGATCCTTCGGCAAGCTCGACGCCCTGCTCGCACAGTTTGCGCCGTCCATACCGCGTCAGTCCCCAGGGTTTATATACCGACAACGTCGTGACCACGAGCAGCACCATCAAACCGCCAGCGGAATGGATCAGGAGTTCTCTCCCCGCCGCGTTGAGATCGGTACTGGACAATGCAAGCGCTGCGGCTTGGCGGGCAGCGTAACCAATCAAAGGTGTCTTCAGCAACAACACGACGGTGGCAAACAGGGTGAGCAGAAGTTTCACCAATATCCAATAATGCCGGAACAATCCCCACGGGGTACCGAGTGCCTGGATGATGCCGGTCAGCAGCGAAGCGAAGGCCAACGGAACGATAATGAATCGAGCGATGAGCGCCATTGAGAGATAGGCGGCACGCACCATCTGAGCGTCCTTGCCGTTCAGGGCGGTGATCGCGAGCGCGAGAAATCCTGCAACCGCACCAAGCCAGCCGACCGAGGAGGTGATATGCGCGGTGAGAATCAACTTGCGGAAGCCGGGCTTCATCACCGGACTCTTCCTTCCAGCTTTCCCGAGTGCCTTGTCTGGGATCGCAGCCGTATTCATTGTCAAAGTGCCCCTGTGGTGTAGTTTCTCGTCAGCAGCCGTCTCTTCAAGCATGTGGGTCTGGCCTCTTGCTAAGAAATCGCCGTCCGTTCCTCGTCTGTTTCTTCGATTTACTCCTATCTGATAACGATTCCTTGTCCGTGTTGCTGCTACCGTTATAGGCTGGGGCCAATGTATCCTGAGCACGCAACAAGGCAGCATGGCGGTAGGCAAATTCCGTGCTCTGCGCCAGGAACTTGGCGATGGTGGTCAATTCGTGTTTATCGAGACCTTCCAGCAGCGTGGCCACGTCTTTTCGTATCGGGGCAAATACGTTGTGGATCTCTCGCGCCCGCTCCATGTCTGGGTAAAGGAGTTGCCGACGCTGGTCTTGCGGGTCCGGTTCACGACGCAGAAATCCCGCTCGCTCCAGTCGTGCGACCACACCGGTCATTGCGCCCGTGGTCAGTCCAGTGATCGCGGCCAGTTTGCTGGCGGTGATCGTCTCTCCGGCGGCGATACCCCCGCGTTCACGCAGCAAGTCGAGACATTTATGGTCCGTTGGGCCCAGCCCCAAACGTTCAGCGACAGCCTGATGAAACAGCACCACCGCAGTGCTGTGCCGACCCGCCAGCCGCCCGACAATCTCTTCGATCAATTCCTGATCGCGTTTGTTTACGGTTTTCATTTCACCAGTCCACGTTCACTCATAATATAACTTACTTCATAAGCTATATAGAAAGCATACTACTGTCAAGCCTCCGTTTGCGCTGGAGGTAGTTTTTCTCTGGCTTACAGTTTTCTGCCAGTGAAGCACTGCGCAGGTCGTGCAAGAACAGAAATGACCGAGCATAGCGCAGCTCTTCTATGAAGGATGCATGTGGCTGTGCCGGCTCGCATTCTCAGACGGCTTGCTCATCATGCGAAGCATCTGTGGGCCCCCGGTGCGCAGAAAACGCCAAGCGAGCAACGCGGCAATTATCAGAAAAATAATATTGAGCCAGGTTGTGTAATTCCAGCGGATGCTTTCTTGGGCAATCTGGATCGAGCGCTCGTGCGGAATGAGATGCAGAAGACCAAAGATGAACTCGACAGCGAGAGCTGCTACCGACATGGAAAAATAAAAGACGACAGTCAAAAATGCCGTCATCTTCAGCCCGTAGTATTTGCGGTAGATGTCGAGAATGGGCAATACGATGAGATCGGCG
>JAJYGR010000068.1 GCA_021790655.1 Acidobacteriota bacterium
TCCGATCCTTTAGCTTGCGTTTGTAGATTGCATACACGGTGAAGCCGATTCCCAGCGCTGCCAGACACAGCAGGATTGCCAGAGCATGCCGCTGGACCGCATAGAGAGCCAGGACCACGATCTCCGGGCCAAACCGAACCACCAGCACTGCCAGTATCAAATAATGCAATGCGCGTCCCACAAACACCGCCGCCAGATAAGGCAGCACGCGCATGTGGAAAACGCCCGCTCCGAAGGCAAACAGTTTGAATGGAAATGGTGGAGGCATGGCCGCAGGCACCATGACGGCAAACCAGCGGTGACGCTCGAAACGTGCCTGCATCTCCTCATACTTGGAACGGTCCACCCGCTTCAAAAGCACCCATTCGCCACCCGCCCTGCCAACGTAGAACGGCACCAGCGATCCCACGGCGGAGCCAAGTGCCGCCATCAACGCATAGGCCCAGAAATGTTTGCGATCGCTCCACACATAGCCAGCGACGATCAGGTCCATCGGGATGGCGAGAATCGCAGCGTCGATGGCAGCCAGAATGCCGATGCCCCAGATGCCGAGTGGCTTCAACAGGAGCAGCAGGACCAGTTTCCAGTGGAGAAATTGCAATGCGAGCTTATGTATCAAGAGTATTTTTCCAGAGTATGGGTTTATCGTACACACCGCGTGTGTACGTCCTGTGCTGTCAACGTTACTGCTCCGCGGAATGTTCCGTGTCGCCCGCGAGCAGCGCAATCGCATGGGGAATCAGATGCAGAACAGCTTCGAGCGACTGGACGGCCCCGCGCGGATTTCCCGGAACGTTGAGGATCAAACATCTGCCCAGGGTTCCGCACACAGCGCGGCTCAGCGGGGCCAGCGGCGTGTCTTTCAGCCCCTCGCGCCGCATCTGCTCTCCAAATCCTTCAAGTATGCGGTCGCATACGGAGCGCGTGGCCTCCGGCGTGACATCGCGGGGAGCAATCCCCGTGCCGCCCGTAGTGACGATCAATTGCGCCCGCGCTGCGTGCTCGCGAAGAGCAAAAGCAATCTGTTCCATCTCATCCGGAACAATCAAAGGAGCATCGACGACAAAGCCCGCTATTTGGAGACGCGCAACGATGTCTGGACCCGAACGGTCTTGCCGGTGACCTTCAAAACAGGAATCGCTGATAGTAATGATGGTGGCCTTCACATTCGCGATTCTACATTCTAAGAAATGCAAAAAATGTGTATGAATGGACCTCGAAAACAATGAGACAATGGGGTAAGTACTGAGAAGTCGATGTACGTCCGCAGTTTTGAAACCGCTGCGGTACAAGTGTCACCCAATTTTCGATGGCCGCAACGCAAACGCCCCCGAGTCCGCCCGAGAATCCCATAGAGCCGAAGTTCGATCGTCTGCGTGCTCGTTACGATTCCCATTCACCCTACGAGCTTCTCGAGGTCATCGATGAGCTGGAAGGCTCGCGCCTGTCTGCGCGCGTCCGCGAAGCCATCTGGGTTTCGGTAATCCTCCACCTGCTTGTATTCTGGTGGATTTTTTACGGTCCAAAGCTCACATTTCTGCAACAGGCCACTGTGGTCAATCCGGCGCAGATGTCGCCGAGGAAGCAGAATGAGACTGTCTATCTGAATATGCCGCCGGATTTGATCAAGAAAAAGCCGAAGCCGACGAACATCATCTCCGACCAAAACCACGTAGCGCAAACGAAACATCCGACGCCCGACCGGAAGACGATTGAAGAGCTACAGGCCATGCGCCGAGCTGGAAATCCTGCGCCTCCTCCACAAGCGCGGCAGCAGGCACGGCAGCCGCAGCCGCCGCAGCCGCCGCGCAAACAGCCTCAACAACAGGCCCGCCAAGTCCAGCCCGCGCCTCCACGGCAGCAGCCCCAGGCGGTGCTTCCTTCCGCGCCAAACGCGACAGCGTCGGCACAGGCCCGCGAACATGCGGCCCAGAATCCGGCGAAGACCCAACCAAATCCGAACCAGGCGGCCAACCAGCCCAGCCAGTCTGTGGGGGAAATGATCCGGCAGGCGGAGCGCAACGCAGCCAAGTCCAACGGCAGCATGGGAGAGAACGGACAGAATGCCCCGTTGGCGCACCCGGGAATGCAGTCCGGCGTGGAAGTTCTGAGTGACACCATGGGAGTCGATTTCGGTCCTTATCTGCGTCAGGTGATCCAGGCCACACAGGCGAGCTGGGACAATCTGATTCCCGAGGCCGCCCGTCCTCCCTTGCTGGCAAAGGGTAAAGTCGCCATCCAGTTCATCATCATGCCCGACGGCAGTATTAAACAGATGCAGTTGATTCTGCCCTCTGGAGATGTCTCCCTGGATCGCGCGGCATGGGGCGGCATCACCGGCGCTGGGCCTTTTCCGCCGCTGCCGAAAAAATTCAAGGGGCCGTACCTCGCGCTGCGCTTCTACTTTCTTTACAACGAAGACACTGGCGAGTACACACGACAATGATCGCCCCGGCTGAGCGCGCTCTGCGGCAGCGCCAGATCGTCGGCCTGCTGTGGTTCGCGCTTGCTATTCTTCTCTTCAGCGCGTATCGCGCGGGCTGGCATGCCATCTTCCTGGCCCGCTGGTGGAGACTGTGGTAGACGACGCTGCAAATTCTACCGCCGCGACTCCCCTCCTCGTCGTCCTTCTCGGCGCAACTGCAAGTGGAAAGACCTCCCTGGCCGTACAGTTGGCAGAGCGTTTTCAGGGCGAGATCGTCAGTTGCGACTCCGTGGCCGTGTATCGCGAACTGGAAATTGGCGCCGCCAAACCTTCCGCGGAAGAGCGGGCGCGCGTTCCTCACCACATGCTCGACGTTGTTTCGCCAGACCAGCCTTACACCGCAGGAGATTACAGCCGTGACGCGCGCATGTGCTTGTCCTCCATCGTTGCGCGTGGCCATCTGCCTATCGTTGCGGGAGGAACAGGTCTGTATTTGCGCGCTCTCATCGACGGCCTGTTTCCCGGCCCGCAGCGGTCGGAATCCCTGCGAGACCGTCTTCGTAAAAGATCGGCGGAGCAGCGATCTGGGGACCGCGGCAGCGACTATCTGGCGCGAATCTTACATCGGCTCGATCCAGTCTCCGCCGCGCTGATCCATCCCAACGACGCCCCGAAGCTCATCCGCGCGATTGAGGTATCGATTGCAGCAAGACAACCCATGTCGGCGGCTTGGGCAGCCGGACGCGATTCCCTGCGCGGATTTCGCATCCTGCGCCTGGGGCTGAATCCAGATCGAAGCGCCCTGTATACCCGCATCGACCAGCGGGCCGCAGCCATGTTCTCTCAAGGATTGGCGCAGGAGACACAACAACTTGTGGCCCGTTATGGCTCGGATTGCCGTCCACTCACCTCGCTGGGCTACAAGCAGGCAGCCGCCCTGCTACGCGGAGAACTATCGCAGCCCGAAGCCATCGCAGCCACGCAGCAGGGCCACCGCAACTATGCCAAGCGTCAAGCCACCTGGTTTCGCCGTGAACCGGATATTCACTGGCTCGAAGGATTTGGCGACGACGACGAAATCAAAACCCTGGCCTCCACTCTTGTAGAAAATGCATCCAACGAAGGACACTCTGACCTGGAACAGCGCATCGTATAGCATCCGAGTTGATTCTGAAATTGCTGGCGCAGCCCAAGTGTGCAACCCATAAATCCGACAAACCCGGTTCTGAGAAAGCTCGGTGAAACCATTGTCCGCAATGTTGGCCACGTATCCAAATTTCCTCTCCAATGTCAGTGTTGGCCCTGAACATTCCAGAATGCTCCAATTGCTAGAGCAGTTTGATAGTTACCGTAATTAAGAAAATGACGGGCCTTATTTTCGGCTACAATATCTGTTATCTGTGAATACGCTCTAATGTGCGCTATGGCTGCTTGATCGGGAGAGCGCAATGGCACTGGCTGAAAAGCCCTCTGACATAGAAAAGCGAAACTCTGTATCGAACCGGCGCGAAAGTGTTCCTCTGCCCGAGAGAAACGGCCCTGCGTCTATAGGTTTGACGCTGACGCATGTCATGGATGAGCTGGCGGATGGGGTCGTGCTGTTCGATAAATCGTGGCGGATTGTCTATGCCAACCAAACGGCGCGCCGTCTCAGCCACATTCTGCCGGAGAACTTGAACCGCGGTACTCTCTGGGAGCTGTATCCGGAAATCATCGGCACGGAACTGGAGCGGTCGTATCGCGAGGCAATGGAACTTGCAGAGGAGCGCAAGTTAGATGCATTTTACTATGGTCCGTTCCAGACATGGTTCGAAGCTCGCATTCTGCCAATGCCCGTCGGCCTAGCGGTACATTATCGCGATGTCACGGAGCAGCGGAAACAGGAAAATACGCTGCGGGCGAGCGAAGAGCGGTATCGCTTGCTGACGGAACTGCATCCGCAGGCGCTGTGGACTGCGGATGCGGAGGGCCGGGTATATTATGCGAACCAAAGATTCCTGGAGTATATCGGCAAGGATTTCATTCCCCGCGATGGAAATGAGTACTTACAGTGTTTCTATGAAGGAGACCGCGACCGTGTCCTCAAGATGTGGTCGCACAGCGTGGCAACGGGCGAGGACTATGGGATCGACGCGCGACTGGTGCGAGCATCGGACGGCGCCGCGCGGTGGTGGAATATACGGGCGTTGCCGCTCCGCGATGAAGCAGGGGCGATCCAGCAGTGGCTGGGAGTTGCGACAGATGTACACGAGAACCTGCTGGCAGCCGAGCAGTTGCGCGAGCAGTACGCGGAGATCGATCGGCAGAGGCGCGAGCTAGAGGCGATTTACCGCGGCTCTCCCATCGGGCTGTCGCTCTATGAGCCGAAGGAGCTACGGCTGCTGCGCATCAACGATCGCCAGGCTGAAATCCTGGGCGTGCTTCCGGACGACGCTTTAGGCAAAACAATCGTAGAGCTGGCGCCGAGCATAACGCGCGCGCACGCCATGATGCGCAGCGCGGCCAACGGCGAACCGATGCTGAACCAGGAAATAGAAGGCGTGCTTCCGACAAAGCCGAATGAATATCGGTACTGGAATGTGAATTACTCCCCCATCTTTGCCGAGGACGGATCGGTCCAGGCGATTGCCGGTGCCACAATTGAGACCACCCCGCAAAAGCGCGCGGCGGCTGCGCTCCTGCAGACCGAAAAACTTGCCGTCGTCGGACGCCTTGCCAGCTCCATCGCACATGAGATCAACAATCCGCTGGAGTCCGTGACCAACCTCCTTTACCTGGCGCGTCGGAGCAGCAACACTCCGGAAGTGCAGTTTTATCTGGATACAGCGGACCAGGAGCTTCGCCGCGTATCGATCATCGCCAGCCAGACATTGCGTTTCCACAAGCAAGGCACCAAACCCCAGGCCATCGGATGCGGAGAATTGTTTTCGACCGTTCTCAGCATCTATGAAGGACGGCTCAAAAATTCCAACATCAAGCTGGAAAAGCGCAAACGCGCGCATAAGCTGGTGGTGTGCTTTGAAGGAGAGGTCCGTCAGGTGTTGAGCAATCTGGTAAGCAATGCGATCGATGCCATGCCTAACGGTGGTCGGCTGCTTGTCCGCAGCCGCGAAGCGACGGACTGGAAGACCGGGCGCGAGGGTTTGGTCCTTACCGTTGCGGACAGCGGCAATGGCATCGACCCACAAACGCAAGCCAGGATATTCGAAGCGTTTTTTACCACCAAGGGATTCGCGGGAACGGGGCTTGGTCTATGGGTCAGTGCCGAGATCATGCAACGTCATCAAGGCCGAATACGGGTCCATAGCTGCCAGCAAGGAAGCCACAAAGGGACAGTCGTCACTTTATTCCTTCCGTTTCAGACGACCCCATTCCCCAAAGAAAGCCCTGTGAACTAAAAAAGGGGATCGGTCGAGACATCCCTTGCGGATGCCCCATCTTTGCCGCGTCGTTTGCGACTAGGGTCGGAGGGCCATGGGTCCATTCCAATAGGGCCAGTATCAATAATCAACGCTAAACCGATTCCCCTGTCTATGCTGATACACTACAAAGTTTTGGCCCGCTCATTCGGCCATCGCATACAAGGGAGTAGGAATGCCACAATCCATGCAGGCCGTGGTAAAAACGGGAGCACATGCTGGCGTCGAAATTCGCGAAGTTCCGGTCCCCGCTTTTGGCCCCAACGACGTGCTGGTGAAAGTGGATGCGGCCAGCGTCTGCGGTACAGATCTGCACATCTACAACTGGGACGAGTGGGCGCAGGGGCGCATCCATCCGCCGCTGATTCCCGGTCACGAATTTTGCGGCACCGTCGCCAAAGTTGGAGAGCAAGTCACCGCTGTGCGGCCCGGCGATTTTGTCTCCGCCGAAATGCACGTCGCCTGCGGTAAGTGTCTGCAATGCCGCATCGGGCAGGCACACGTTTGCCAGAATGTGAAGATTATAGGCGTCGATGCCAATGGCGCTTTCGCGGACTACGTCGTGATTCCCGAAGCGAACATCTGGAAACTCGACCCCTCTCTGCCACGCGAGTACGGCTCCATTCTCGATCCTTTGGGAAATGCCGTACACTCGGTGCTGGCCGGGGAGATAGCTGCCCGCAGCGTTGCCGTGGTCGGCTGCGGCCCCATCGGGCTGTTTGCCATTGCCGTAGCGCAGGCCTGTGGCGCGTCCATAGTATTTGCCCTGGAAGTGAATGAACATCGTCGCAAGCTTGCCCACGCCATGCATGCCGAGTATGTGCTGAATCCGTCCACAGAAAACGTGGCAGTAATCGTCGCAGAAAAAACCGGTGGCGTCGGGGTCGATGTGGTGCTGGAAATGTCCGGCCATGCCGAGGGCATGCGTCTCGGCTTTGAGGTCCTGCGCACGGGCGGCCGCGTCTCCCTGCTGGGCATTCCCTCCAAGCCGGTCGAACTTGATTTCGCCCGCGACATCATCTTCAAAGGCGCGACCGTGCTGGGCATCAATGGCCGCAAAATGTATGAGACCTGGTATCAGATGGAAGCGCTGCTGAAGTCCGGCAAACTCGATCTATCGCCGGTCATTACGCATCGGCTGACGATGAGTGATTTTGCCGAGGGCATGGAACTACTGAAGAGTGGCGAAGCCAGCAAGATCGTGCTGACACCGTAGAAATAAATTGAGGGTAGTCGCCTTGAGCTGCGGCGAAGGACCTTGCGGTTTCGTCGGAACCGCAAGGTCCTTCACTCCGCTCCGCTTCGTTCAGGATGACAACTTTCCGCACAGCGAGGACCGCTCAAAGAGCGACCTCGCTACTTGCTATCTCGATTGCAATTACACTTCGCGGACTCCATCCAGAAACGCCCGCAGTTTGCGCGAGCGCGATGGGTGCCGTAGCTTGCGCAGCGCCTTGGCTTCAATCTGGCGGATGCGTTCCCGCGTCACCTGGAAACTCTGGCCTACTTCTTCCAGCGTGTGCTCCGAGCCATCTTCCAGACCGAAGCGCATCTTGATGACGCGTTCCTCGCGTGGAGTCAGGGTCCGCAGCACCTGCGCGGTGTAGTCCTTCAGGTTGACGCTGATGACGGCGTCCGAAGGAGAGACCGCCTGGTGGTCTTCAATAAAATCTCCCAGGTGCGAATCTTCTTCTTCGCCAATCGGAGTTTCGAGCGAGATCGGCTCCTGCGCGATCTTCAGCACTTTGCGCACCTTGGCGACCGGAATGTCCATGCGCTTGGCAATCTCTTCCGAGGTCGGTTCGCGCCCGAGTTCCTGCACCAGTTGGCGCGACGTGCGGATCAGCTTGTTGATGGTTTCGATCATGTGCACGGGAATGCGAATGGTGCGCGCCTGGTCCGCAATGGCGCGCGTGATCGCCTGGCGAATCCACCAGGTTGCGTACGTCGAGAATTTGTAACCGCGACGGTACTCAAATTTATCGACGGCCTTCATCAGGCCGATGTTGCCTTCCTGAATCAGGTCGAGGAACTGTAGTCCGCGATTTGTATATTTTTTCGCAATCGAAACCACCAGCCGAAGATTGGCCTCAATCAACTCGCGCTTGGCCTGCTCGGCATCCATGTCGCCCTGGATCATCTCGCGCTGTGTGCGCTTGAGTTCCAGGACAGAGACACCGGCATCGACTTCCAGCTTTTCCAGGTCGCCCTTGCAGTTACGCTGCTGGCGGCGATATTCCTTGCGCATTTCCTCGCTTTTGGACTGCTCGTACTTCTGGTCCAGAGTTCTGATCTGGCGATCCAGGCCACGCATGGCCTCGACGGTCTTGTTTACCTTGTCGAGCAACCGCTTGCGTTCGAAGTTGGTATATTTCAGCTCGCGAATGACGCGGGAAACCAGGACAAGTTCGCGACCAAGCGTCCAGCGCGCCTTGCGTTGTTCGCGTACTTTGCCTTTTTCCTTGGCGTTGCCGCCTTCCATTTTTTCGCGCAGTTGCTGTATTTTTTTGTAGTGCTTGACCAGGGTATCGATGCTGGCAATGGTCTGCCTGGTCCTCGCCTGTAGGATTTCTTCGGTGAGTTCTTCCTCGTCGAAGATAACTACTTCCTTAATGCTGCGAACGCCGCGCTTCAGGTCCTCGCCCAGCGCCATGATTTCGCGGGTCACAATGGACGAACGCGCAATCGCCTTCATGACGCGCATCTGGCCCCGCTCGATGCGTTTGGCGATTTCCACTTCGCCTTCGCGGGTCAACAACGGCACTGTCCCCATTTCGCGCAGATACATGCGAACAGGGTCGTTGGTTTTTTCCATCGCGCCCGGAGTCAGATCCAGTTCGACGTCTTCACTGTCTTCACTGTCTTCGTCATGCTCGGCTGCGAGCTTGGGTTGATCGTCGAGCAGATCGATGCCCTGTGTCCCGATGGTGGTCATCAGGTCATCGAGATCGTCGGCGGAATTCATTTCGCCGGGAATCAGGTCGTTCACTTCCCCGAAGGTCAGGTAGCCCTTTTCCTTGCCGGTTTCAATGAGTTTCTGGATGTCGTCTTCGTATTTATCGTTAATGGCCAAAAGTGCCCCTCTTGTGGAGATGCTGATATGAGAGTTCGGTTGTCCGTGGGCAGGACAGTTGGATGCGGTCGAAGCCGCGACGGCAGGCCGATCAGTGGGCGTCTATGACGCCAGGGCGCACGTCCCCAGTCCACCATAGAATAACACAGGTTGGCCATGGCCCGCTTTGCGACGCCAACTTTTACCAAGCGGGGCTAGAGGAAAAACCGCAACTCAAATCCCATATGTTCGACGAAAGCAGTGCAGGATGGTGAGCCTAATTACGGTAACCGGCACTCAACGGGCGTTATCCGCGGACTGAAACGCCAGAAAACGAGAGGATGGCGCGTCCTGGTACAGGAATGCCATAAAACAGGGCTGGAGTGAACTGGCTCAGTAGCAGAATATTATCGAGTTCTTCGCGAACCGCCTGCGATTGGGGCCCGGACACGATGCGATAGTCATACACGCGACCCGTCTTGCTGATTTCGGCTTCCACCAGGACAGGATCATGGAACGCGATCCGCGCGTCCGTGCCTGCGGAGGTGTAAAGGAACCGCGGCGTACTGACACTGTCCGTAGTTGCATCATTGGCTGCAAGAGTTGGCGGAGCAGCTACCGTACCAATCATCAGCGCAAGCGCTCCCAGCAGGATCACTGCACTGGCAAGACCCGCTCCCGCACGGGCGAGAAACGGCGCCATCGAGTTCTGCCAATACATCTGCCAAACATCCAGGCGGTGTCGCGCGGTGCGCGTCTGCTCCTGCGAGATGGCCACACGCAGCCGTAAGCCAAGATCGGCCGGAGGTCGGTTCGGCCCCACGCTGGAGAGCAGCAACTGAAGATTACGCCAGGCCGCAAACTCCTTCGAGCACGCCCCGCACTGCTGCAGATGCGCGGCAATCGAATGCATGCTCGCCCCGGAAACTGCCCCATCGAGATATTCCGAAAACTGCGCTTGTATGGATAAACAGGAATTCATCCTGCCTCCTCACATGAACTGCTGCGTACATCGAGATGGAATGCCAGCGATGTACGTGTCGCTGCCGGATGCTGCTGCGCCTTCAAAACAAAATCCG
>JAJYGR010000353.1:0-8106 GCA_021790655.1 Acidobacteriota bacterium
GGACTCACCGATTCCGTTTACCCAGTCCTTCAAGGCGACCATCGAGCATGGACACGCCAATCATCGCTCGGACAACTACTATTCCGTTGCCTATTGGTATCAGGCGGAGCCTCACGCGCCCTTTCCGCCACTACCGCCCGTCGAGCGGCGATTGCCGGAATTGCAAATGGTAGGTGGTCCGGGAAATGCCGGCGGGTTAGTCGATACTCATCCCCAATCAGCCATTACACCATCGGTCAACCGATACTAAAACTTCAATCGTATCGCCAACTGAATTTCTCGCGGCGTATAGATGGCATTGCTGTTCGCATTGGTTGTTACGCCATAAGTCGGATTGAATTCCAGATAGGGATGCGCCGATGTGGAATTCGATGGGCAGCCTTGCACCAAAGGCGTCGAGCAGGCTGTGTAGCCGAGCGTATCGACGCTGGTCACATTCTGCGTATTGGTCATGTTATACGTCTCGGCCATCAGTTCCAGATAGGCCCGGTCTCGCAGCGGAATGCGCCGCGTCAGGCGAAAGCTTGTAGTCTGCGTGGAAGGAAAGCGGTAGCTGTTGCGTTGCAGAATGTTCAGCCGCGATGGCCCACCTGCGCCGTTGATACCGAAGAACGCGCCGCCCGGGGCGCTGCCACCTACCGCCAACGTGTACGGCAATCCAGTTTGCCACGCGACAACTGGAGAAAACCCGTAGTCGTTGACGAGATAGCCAAGCCAGCCGTGCTTCAGCCATAGGGTCCACCAGGTCCCATGCGCTACAAGGCGCTGCCGTACATCTGTGTTTGAGTCCCCATACTCCAACGCCATATTGTTCGGTTGCAGGATGTTGGTCGGCGACTTATAAAGGAACTCATTCTCGTTGTAGTCCAGCGCATGCGCCAACGTATAGTTCAGGCCGAAGCTCAGTCCCTTCAAAGTACGATGTTCGATGGCAAGAGTACCCGCATTGTAGTTCGAATTCACATTGCTAAGTAACTCCGTAATATTTCCATAGAGATAATTAGGCCGCACGGAAGTGTATAGCGGCGTGGTATAAGTCGCGCCCTGCGGCAGAGGGCTTTTATGTCCCATCTGTGGGCCCGGAATATCGATGGTGTAGCTCAGCTGTCCTATAGTTGCGTTGTCGATATTGGTGTCGATGAAGTTTGGTAGTTCGCGGCCCTGGCTGGTCAGATAAGTCAGCGACACAATAGTGTTCCAACCTACGTTCTGCTCTAGAGTTAAGTCGCCCTGCATCGTCTCCGGGGCCTGATAGTTTTTGGCAAAGTAATAGGCGCTGGGCAGCGCGCCACGCGAGGACCCAGTGGGACGGTCGAACAGTACGCCGGGAAATTGTGGCGCGCCGTATTCAATGGAGCTCGAATAGCGATAGGTGCGCTGCGTATTCGGAGCGCCGGAAGATGTAAGGGCAGAGAATAACGTCGCGTTCACGATGCGTCCATAGAACATGCCATAGCCCGCGCGCACAATCGTCCGTCCATTGCCGAAGATGTCCCACGCCACCCCGGTGCGCGGAGCTATGTTATTGCGGTCGTCGGGAGTGTTGGCGGTCTGCGGCAGTTGCGGGTTGATCTGGAAAGCTTGCGGTGTCCGCTCATATTCATACCGCACGCCTGCGGTAAGCGTCAGGCGTGGAAAGATCCGCCACTCATCGTTGGCAAAGCCGGCAAAGTCATTCGTAGTGATGAAGTAGCCGCCGGGACCGAAGGTCTGCGAAAATCCCGCATAGTTATCGACGTAGTAGCTTCTGGGCGGGCCAAGGCCGTCTACCGCATGATAGTAGTCGGCCAGGAAATTTCCGAAGGCCGTGTAGTAGTATTTGCCCACACCGCCATAGATGTTATCGAGCAAGTCATTGTTGCGGTCCCAGTCCGCTCCCGCTTTGAAGATGTGATTGCCGACCACCCAGGAAAGAGTGTCGGAGATTTGTGCGCGATGCTCGTCCGGATATTCCGGGCGCGGCAGTTTCGCTGGATTGCCCAGCACCATTCCTTCTCCAGAGGCGCCACCTGCGATGCTGATCTGCGGGGCCAATCCAAATTGATTTGCCGCCAGCGGGACCTCCGCGCCGGTTGCTGTTGGGCTGGTTTGCCGGTCCAGCTCGCGTCCAAGCTGCAAACGAAATTCATTGGCGATGTTCTCAGTAAGAAATGTCGTCAGGTGCGCGATGCCCCAATCCACGCTCACGAAATCATTGCCCAGGCTGTTGACGCCATATTGCGTCGAGCTTTGCGTCTGCACGCCGTTGGGCGAACTCCACCGCATGCGGTTATAGGAGAAGGTCGCATGGTTCCGCTCATTCACTTGCCAGTCGAGCTTGGGAAAACTGAGCGTCTGATTGCCGGTGCGCGGCGCAAGTCCAGACAATGTTCCCACCAGTTGCAGTCCCTGCCGATATTGGTTCACTCCTGCGGCATACGACGGCAAATCCAGCCGGTCGTACAGCTCGCATGCGCCTTGCGTCGCTTCAAATTGAAACACGCTGCTATAGAAGGCGCTGGTTCCCTGCGAGCTGGAATTTCCATTTGCGTTGTAAGGCGGCAGATTGGAGCACGTTATGGGAAAGCCCAGGTAAGTGCCGACCGGCAGCGATGCAAGTGGTTGCGCGTAGATGGCTTGTGGATATCCGACCCGCGAGACCGAGGGAAAATTCCGCGTCTCGTCGTCGAAGGAATAGAACCAGAATAGACGGTCTTTTTTGATCGGTCCGCCGATGCCGAAACCCATCTGCTTACGCACATCTTCGGGTTGAAAAGGGCTGGTGACAAAGTTGTTTTCCGCGCTGTTGAACGTGGTCAACGTCGTAAATGCATTGATCGCCGCGAGATCGCTATTCCTCTCAAAGAAAAATACCTGGCCGTGCGTGGTATTGGTCCCGCTTTTCGTCACCGTGTTGATGACGCCTCCGGCTGCGCGTCCGTACTCCGCGGAATAGTCCGCCGTGTTCACCTGAAATTGTTCTACCGCAGCCATGCTGATGGAATACGGCGCGCGTGTCCGTCCGCGCTCTTCTGAAAAGAATGCTTCATTGTTGTCCGCGCCATCCACCGTATTGTTGTTCAGTAGCACGCTCACGCCGCGAAAGCTCAATAGGCCCTTTCCTTGCTGGTTGGAGACGACTCCGGGCGTCAGCAGCGCAAAGCTGCTCCATCGTCGGCTGTCGGAGGGAATGTCGAGCAACTCCGTGTTCGTGATATTGGTCGCGACGGAAGGGTAAGTTGCCTGGATAAATGGCAGGACCGTCTGGACATTGATCGTGCTGGTAGACGCGCTGATTTCCAGCGCTGCATTGAGCGGCGTGCGTCGCCCCAGTTGGACGACTACATGCGTCGCGTTGAAGGCCGTAAACGCGCTGGCGCTGATATCTACGGAGTACGTTCCCGGCGGAAGATTGGCCAGCGCATAATTTCCACTCTGGTCGGAGTAGCCGATGAATTCCGCGTCGGTCGCCTCATTCAGCACGACGATGCGCGCGTCCTGCAGCACAGCGTGCTGAGGATCGTAGACCGTGCCACCCAGCTCTCCCGTCGTTGACTGCGCGCACAGTTGTACTGCGGACAGCAAGACCCAAAGGCAGAACAATCGGGCAGCGCGCCGGTGGGGGAAAACCACGCGCAGCAAGCAAATCTCCTGAAGACTAGTAGACTTTTCCTGTCCGTTCAGGCCGATCTGAACATGCCCGCGCGGACGACACTTAAAGTGGTGCAATGTAAGTTACAACTCGTAGCTGCCTGGGGCGCCACATCCTTCGCTGCTTCGTCGCGAGGTGGGAATGTCCCACACAGTAACTATAGTAATGAGCGTTACACTGAGAGTAGCGCGATTTTTAAGCGCCCGGAAGACTATTTCGATCCATGTTCATCGATGAGGTAAGAATTCGCGTCAAGGCTGGAGACGGCGGAAACGGCTGCATGGCTTTTCGCCGGGAAAAGTTCGTTCCCCGTGGCGGTCCCTCCGGTGGCGATGGAGGTCGTGGCGGCGATGTCATCCTGGAAGCCAGCCAGCGACACAATACTCTCGTCCATTTCCGCTTCAATCCGGAGCATAAGGCCCAGCGCGGTCGTCACGGCGAGGGTTCCAACTGCTCTGGCCGCGAGGGCAAAGATACTGTGCTGAAGGTCCCCGTTGGCACGGTCGTCTACGACGATACGACGGGCGAACTGATCCATGATTTTCAACATCCGGATGAGCGCTTTGTGCTGGCCCACGGTGGACGCGGCGGACGCGGCAATCAACACTTCGCCACCTCCACCCACCAGGCCCCACGCGAGCATGAGCTTGGTCATCCCGGCGAGGAACGCTTTTGCCGCATGGAGCTGAAGCTGCTGGCCGATGTTGGGCTTGTCGGCTACCCCAACGTTGGCAAATCGACGCTGATCGCCCGCATTTCCGCAGCCCGCCCCAAGATCGCCGACTATCCTTTTACGACTCTCGAACCCAATTTAGGCGTCGTAACTGTAGGAGACGCCCCGCACGAGGAAAGCTTTGTCGTTGCCGACATCCCCGGCTTGATCGATGGCGCGCATCTTGGCGCTGGGCTTGGCGTGCAGTTTCTCCGGCACATTGAGCGTACCCGCCTGCTGCTGCATATCGTCGATGTTTCCGATGGCAGCGGACGCCCGGACGCGGTGGAAGACTATAAAGTGATCGAGGCGGAGCTGAAGAGCTTCGGCCACGGCCTGGACGAGAAGCCACGCATCGTGATTGCCAGCAAGTCCGATGTGGCCAATCCAGATAAATTGAAGAAGCTGCAAGCGATGGCGCGCCGCAAAAAACTGCCATTCTATGCGATCTCCGCCGTCACCGGTGCAGGCATTGAAGCGTTGAAGTATGCGGTTGCGGAACGCGTCCGCGCTCTGCGCGAACCCATAGCAGAAGCCGGCTGACAGAGAATGCCGGTGGGGATAGAGAATTCTGGAATGGGATAAGAAATCGGGTGCCCCATCCTTCGCGCTTTTTGCAAAGGGTGGGATTCGATGCAACAGAAAGAGATCGCATGAGGCGCATCGCATTTTTTGGAGGTACCTTCGACCCTCCCCATCGCGGTCATCTTGCGATCGCGAAGGCCGCAGCCGACCATTTTCACCTGGACCAGGTCCTGTTTGCTCCCGTCGCCCACCAGCCTCTGAAAGATGCTCAACCGGCCACTGCATTCTTGCATCGTTATGCGATGACGGCGCTGGCAACGCAGGTAGACCCACGCTTTGTTCCCTCGCTGCTCGATGCGCCACGCGGCCATCAGCAGCCGCATCCCAATTACACTGTGGACACTCTCAGGCAGCTTCGCGCTTCACTGGCTGACGAAGATGAACCTGCGATCCTCTTCACATTGTTAGGAGCTGACAGTTGGCTGAATATTGCCCATTGGCATCAGGCTCCGCAATTGCTCGCGCTTTCAGATTGGATTGTCGCGTCTCGGCCTGGATTTTCCCTGGCTCACGCCGAGTGTGCTTTGCCGCCACAGGTGTCAGCTATCACAGGGATGGATGCCGGCGAATCGTATCTGGAATTGCGCCATGCCGACGCTGCGACAACGCGGGTGTGGTTTTTGCCTTTCATGCATGAAGACATTTCTGCTACGGAATTGCGCGCAGCCCTGGCAATGGATACTGTGAGTGGCAACCTGCTACCCGCAGCCGTAGAGCAGTATATTCGCAAGGCCAGCCCGTATTGCTGATGCGGCCCTGAAGCATTGCATCGGGTGGGAATCAGGTTCGCGTATTCCTTGGCACTCTTTGATTGGACGGACTACCATGAATCTAGCGCACAGGAGAGCGCTGCACCGCATGACGAAGACTGAAATTCGCGCAATGGTCACGGCCGCCGCCGCCGCATGTGAAGAGAAAAAAGCGGAGCAGATACGCATCCTTGAGCTTGACCCGGCTGATTCCGGCTTTACCGACTACTTTCTCATCTGCAGCGGCACCAACGATCGGCAGAACCAGGCCATTGCGTCGGAGATTGAACTGCGCATGAAGCGCGACTTCGGGGCCTACGCAAATTCCGTTGAAGGCTACCGCCAGGGCGAATGGATTCTTCTCGATTACGTGGACTTCGTCGCGCATATTTTCTCGGAAGACAAACGCGCCTTCTACGATATCGAGCGGCTGCGCAAGACGGCAACCAACCTCGATCTCGACCAGATGAAGGCATCGCTGGTCAAAAGAGTGGCTGCGGTCCGCAAGAAACAGGCGGCGAAAAAGGTAGTCGTGAAAAAGTCTGCTGCGAAGAAGGTCGTCGCCCGCAAAGCGGCCCTGAAAAAGCCAGTGCTGAAAAAGGCGGCGAAGAAGGCCAGCAAGCCAGCGCTAATGAAGAGCGCTGGAAGTTCCAGGAAGCCTGCGATCCCGGCAAAGAAATCAAGCAAGAAAACAAAGAAGCGTTCTCCAAAAAGCTAAAGCAGATTCACAGCTAGTGTAGTTGGATAGATGTTAGAGGGAGTCATTCTGAACGAAGCGTAGCGGAGTGAAGAATCCAGAGGATATTCGCCCGGTTAGCGCCGAAACACCCTCTGGAGCCCTCACTGTGCTACGCAGACTCTCTCTTCGAGACATCAAAAAAGGCGACCGTTATGGCCGCCTTCTTTTGATGTTGTTTTCTGCTTGTATCTCTTCCTAAAATTCAAACTTCGCCTTGACTTGAAGCAGACGAGGCGCTGCGTCACCGCCCAGGAAGGAGCCGAGAATACTGGTCGGAGTATTCACTGTGTTGAGGATCGAACCGAGTTGCGAGTTCGCTACATCATGCACAGGGAATGCAAAGTTGGGATGGTTGAGTACGTTGAACGCCTGGATGCCAAACTGTACATTAGCTTCCTGCCAGTGAGGAATCTTAAAGCCCTTGAGAAGACTCACGTCTGTGTCCGTGTAGCCCGGTCCAAACACCTGGTTGCGATGCTGGGAGCCAAACCCAGTGGCCGTGCTGAAGAAGTTTGCCAGCTTGCAGGGGGTGTTAGGATTCGCGCCGCTGCCGCCGCAACGCTTCAGTCCGTATGCGGTTTCGTCAGCTACCACTGTACCGCCATAGCCCTGGCCGCTCAGTGCGCCGCTAGTCGCGCCATCCGTCACGGTGAACGGAAAGCCGGAGTTGTGGAATGCTGTCCCCGTGATCTGCCAGAGGTCTGTCAGGAAATGCGGTCCGCCATAGTAGGGAATTGTCAGGACGTAGCTGCCGCTCACGTACTGGCGGGAATCATAGTCCGCGTTGCCATAGTTGGCGAGCCCGAGATTGTAGGGATCGATCGGATTCAGGACGGCTGAGCCGCCGAAGCCGAACAGTCCACCGTTGGAGATTTCGTCCAGAGCGTGGCTATAAGTGTAGTTGAACTGCAACGTAAGAATTCCAGATTGATGAATGATCGAGGTAGTGATGCCATTGTAGTTGGAGTGTGCACCGCTACTGATTTGCGTGACGGTCGAAAAGTTTGGCAGTGGCTGGGTGGTGTTCAGACCCACGAAATTTACACCCGTATAGTTTGCGGCGGTTGGATCGGGGTTATTGTAAGCATTGACGCCAGGGTTTGAAATTGGTTCCTCAGTGCCGTTATTTCCAACATAGTTGATGTCCAGGCTGGTGTTGCGGTTGAACTGATGCTGGATCTCCAAATTCCACTCATAATAGGTTGGATATTTGATGTCGCTTACAGCGGTTGCAAATGCGGGTGGACCGAAAGTAGGTACTGCGGCGGAGATGGTGGTAAGACTGCCACCCTGATTGAATCCGGTCTGAAACCCTGCGTCCGATTGGGTCGCTGTAGTTTCTGTGCTGGCTGGAAATCCCGGAGCCAGCAGTCCGCCACCAATGACGAACTGGACATTTTCCGGAGCATTGTTCAGAAAGCTGTCCGCGATCCCTGCGGGAAATACATCCGCGAAGATACCGAAACCGCCGCGGACCACGGTCTTTGAATCCACTCCCATCGGGGACCAGGCAAAGCCTACGCGCGGCTGGATCGAAACCGTTTGCAGGTGCGGAAATGCCTGGTGCCGGTGAGAGGAGATCAGCGTGTTATAGGGCGTGCTTAGGGTCGCGCTCGATGCTAGAGAAGAGAAGCTGCCATTGAGTGTGGAGAAGCAATTCAATTGACAAACGGGATTGGAGTTGTGTTCG
>JAJYGR010000353.1:8116-9962 GCA_021790655.1 Acidobacteriota bacterium
GACCCGAACGCCGTAGGTCACGGTCATGTTGGGCCGTACCTTCCACTGATCTTCCACGTAGAGCCCGAGTGTATACAGCGCAACGGGTTCAGTGTTACGCAGCGGAAAATTCTGAATCATGAAAGTCGTGTTTCCATTCTCAAAGTCGGTCAGGCCGGTGAATTGGAGCGGAACGGTCAAAACGGTGGGGCTGAGGTCGGTCACGTCGTCGCGGCGGTACGCGACACCGGTTTTAAAGGCGTGATTACCCTTCGTATAGTCAAGGTCATCATTAAATTGATAACCGCTTACCTTGCGTCCTTGGGGCCAGACATAATTGAGACCGCCGAGAGGATTAAATTCTCCGTCTGTGAAATTGAGACCTACGGGTATTTCGGTCAAAGCCTGGGCAAGGCTCGTATCGGTGAAGACCGCCCTATAGTACAGTTCGGACGCGATGAACTGATTGACCAGGTTGGGGGTAAAGGTATGCGTCTCGTTCAACTGGCCGGAGTATTGGGGTTGAGGGCTATCGGCGTTGAAAAGGGGACTAATGGGATCCGTGTAAGTTGCCTGGACACCCTGATCGTCCTCAAAGTGGATAAATGCGTGATCGTTGGCGCCAATGTTCTGATCGACACGGATGGTAAACAACGACTCATGGGTGAAGTTGGTGACTGTGCTGCGAAATATATCTACGTTTGGATCTGCAACCCCATTGACTACCAGCGGAACGGCATTTTTTGCGCCCGGAGCATTGTTATATAACGCGAACAGCTTTTGGTAGTAAGGCAACTCGTCGGAATTTCCCGCCGCCGCCAGGTCAGCAGGAAGAGTAACGGTTTCAAAAGTATTATTTGGAATTCTGACTTGGTTGCTGGTTGGGAGCAGGATGCGCAGACCTTCCGTATTGAAGAAGAAGAAGGTCTTATTTTTAATGATTGGACCGCCGATCGATGCCGCCCATTGATTGACGTTGTCGAAGGCGCGCGGCACTCCAGCCTGCTTGTTGAAGAAGTCGTTGGCGTTCATGATCCGGCCATTCCACCAGTAGACCGCGTTGCCGTGAAATGCGTCGCTGCCGGCACGTGTCAATTCGTTCACCTGCGCGCCGCCCAGACCGCCGTACGCAGTGTCGTATGCGTTGCTGATGACGTTCACCTGGCTGATGTCGTTGTTCCCCAGCAGCAGGTTCGTCGCTCCGGAGTTGTTGACGTTCAGGTACGGATCGTTTTCATACGCGCCGTTGACGGTAAAAGTATTGGATGTAGCTGGCAACCCGTAGCTGGAAAAGTTTCCGTATCCGCTCTCGGTATTCATCGTGCTTCCAGGAGCGGTTTGCGCTACGAAGGTCAAATCGTTGCCTGGATTGGGCAGATTCTGGATCTGCTTCATGTCGAACGTGGTGGAAATATCGGCGTTGGAGGTATCGAGGAGTGGTTGTGCTGCCGTGACCCTCACGGTCTGCGAGGATTTTCCGAGAGACAAGGCAAGATCCGCTTCCGCGATTTGGCCGACCGTCACCGAAACCGGGGTCGAGGAGGTCTCAAATCCCGGAGCGGTCGCCGTCACTGTATATTGCCCCGGTGTTACCAGCGAAAACCGATAGGTTCCATCCGCATTGGATGTAGCTGTCTTCGACACGCCGGTACCAGTTTGGGTGGCTGTAACGGCTGCACCCGGAACCACCGCTCCTGTTGCATCCGTCACTCGACCGGTAATGTCGCCGGAAATCAAGGTTTGAGCGAATGCGGCAGGCTGCGAGATTTGGATCGCCCCTGCAAAACCTAAGATCATGAGCGAAGTTACTGCCGCGCGAACCCATCCATGAAAACGAAATTGCATTGAATCCCCCTGTTTACTGTTC
>JAJYGR010000253.1 GCA_021790655.1 Acidobacteriota bacterium
GATAAAACAGACCGTTAAGTCAATCGCGTCCTCAAATGTTTTTTCATATCGCCGCTTGGCCAAGCCAAGTGCATGTGCGCGAATGTTCCGTGCATGCTCTTTGAGCTTCTGTTGTCGCATGGTTTCATCCTGCGCATCGGCGGCGTCCAGAAAGCTGCTGATGGATGTTTTTGCATCCACGATGATTTTGCGCCCATTGGGCAGGTGGACGATCATGTCGGGACGGTTCTCGTCCTGCGTATGCTGCTGAGTAAAGTCGCAGTGCTCGGTCATTCCTGCAAGCTCCACCACGCGGCGCAACACAATTTCCCCCCATTTCCCGGTGGTACGCGTGTCCCGCAACGCGGAGGACAATGCAGTTGCAGCCTGCTGTAGCTTTTTCTGATCTTGGTCCAATTGCAAGAGCTGCTGCCCCAGCTCTTTATAAGCGCCTTCCCGCTTGGATTCGAGATGCCGCGTTTGCTCGTCCAACTTAACGAGCGTCTCTTTCACGGGCTTCAGCAAGGTGTCGATGGCCTGTTGTTTGGCGTCGAACTTGTCTGTGGCCAATTCAAGAAACTGCTTGTTGGCGCTTTTCAGCGAGTCAGCAGCGAGTGCTGTAAAAGTGTCTTTCATCTCTTCCTTGAGAGATGTGAACGAAGCCCGTTCGTCTGCCAATGTTTGCTGGGCCGCCTTCAACTGTTCTTCCGAACGCGTCTTTCCCATCTCCAACGCGGCCTTTTCCTCGCGCAGACCTTGAATCTCAACTTCCTGTTGCGTGCTCCTGGATTCCAGGTCCTTTGCGCGCTGCTCACTGGCTGCCAGAGCTGCACCCACAGAGGTCCTTCCCAGCCACCAACCGGCCAGCAACGCTATCACAGCCAGCCCGACCATCCCTATCCCCATGACCGCAACGATATTCATCCAAATTTGCCTCTGACCTACTGTAACCTTGACGGACAGTGGTACGGTAAATCCAGCCAATTCCAGCCATCCTCGTTCCGAAAACATTTCTACCGCTTTACACGGACATAGCGCCTCAGTACACTCGAATTTCGAGTCTGAGAGTCATCCCCTGGATCATGTGCATCCTGCGGCCATTGCCTGTACTCTTAAATGAGTGTCGGAGAGATTGCACGGTACGGCAGTCTCGATGACGTAGCGCGGGGATGAACGGCCTGCGAGCCCATGGGGGTTCCACGCTGGAGCAAGTTTAGTTATGTAGATTTTGGACTGTCCAATATAAAGGGATTTCAGGAGAAAGACATGGCCGTTGAAGAAAAGGTAAAGCAGATTATCGTAGAGCAACTTCAGGTAGATGAAGCGGAAGTCACACCCACCGCATCGTTTCAGGAAGACCTTGGAGCGGATTCCCTCGACGTCGTCGAACTGGTGATGCAGTTTGAAGAGGCCTTCGATCTGGAGATTCCGGACGAAGAGGCCGAGAAGATCAAGACCGTGCAGGATGCGGTGGATTACATCAAAAAGAACGGTAAAGGCGGCAATTAGTCTTGAAGCGGCGTGTTGTTGTCACGGGTATTGGCCTCCTTTGTGGGGTGGGAAAGACTGCTCCCGAGGTGTGGAGCAATCTGTTGGCGGGCAAAAGCGGTATGGCCCCCATCGCCGCCTTTGACACGACAGGCTTTTCCGTCACTTTCGCGGCGGAGGTCAAGGATTTCGATCCGCACGTTTTTATTGAAAAGAAGGAAGCGCGCAAGATGGGGCGCTTCATCCACTTCGCGCTAGCTGCCGCCCAGGAAGCGATTGAATCTTCCGGCTTGAAGATCACGCCCGCGAACGCCGAGCGGGTCGGGGTGCATATCGGCTCCGGCATCGGCGGGTTCGACATCATAGAGCGCGAGCACAGCGCCATGCTGGCCGGTGGCCCACGCAAAATCTCACCGTTCTTTATCCCCGCCGCCATCGTCAACCTTGCAGCAGGACAAGTCAGCATTCGCTACGGGGCCAAGGGTCCGAATGAAGCGACAGCGACCGCCTGCACCACCAGCGCGCACTCCATAGGCGATGCCTATCGGATCATCGAGCGCGACGATGCAGACGTGATGTTCGCCGGTGGTGCGGAAGCCGCCATCACCCCCATGGGTGTCGGCGGATTTGCCGCCATGCGCGCCCTTTCGACGCGCAACGACGATCCCACGCACGCCTGCCGCCCCTTCGACAAAGATCGCGACGGTTTCATCATCGGCGAGGGCGCGGGCATTCTGATCCTGGAAGAACTGGAACACGCCAAAGCGCGCGGCGCACACATTCTGGCAGAGATCATCGGCTATGGCATGAGCGCAGATGCCTACCACATGTCCGGCATGGCTCCGGAGGGCGAAGGCTGCGCCCGCGCCATGCGCAACGCCATTAAGAGCGCGGGCATTCAACCCCATCAGATCGACTATGTGAACGCGCACGCCACTTCGACGCCCTTGGGCGATGCGCTGGAATCGGCGGCCATCGCCAACGTCTTCGGAGAACACGCCACCAGCCACAAGCTCAAGATCAGCTCCACCAAGTCGATGACCGGCCATCTGCTGGGCGGCGCTGGCGGTCTGGAGGCAGGCATCACCATCATCGCGATGCAAAAAGGTGAATTACCGCCCACGATGAACCTGATGGATCCTGACCCCGCCTGCACCCTGGACTATGTGCCCAGCAAGCCGGTAAAAGCCAAAGTGGACATCGCGCTGTCGAACTCCTTCGGCTTCGGCGGCACCAACGGCTCGCTCATTTTCCGTCGCTGGACAAAGTAGAAGGTTTCAGTCGCCTAGACTATGCCCTCAGCTAATCTTGCCGCAATTGGCTGTTGGGCCGCCGCTCTCGGCGAATGCAGCAAGAAAATTTCCGGCGAACATCTCATCTCCAAGTCTCTGTTTGACGATGACGCGGTCATTGTTCAGGGATTTACTTGGTGTCTGGAACAGCCTAAAACTATCGGCTTATCTAGTCTAGTTGGTAATATCCTCTGCAGAAAACACAACAGTGATCTGAGTTGTTTAGACAGCGTGGCTTTGGAGACTTTCAACGCGTTTCGCGAATCGGTTAAGATAACCAACGCTCGGAAGGGCTTGAATACTAAGTCTTGGACGCTGAAGCGGTTTGTCGTAAACGGTGCTTCGCTAGAAAGATGGTTCCTAAAAACGCTCATCAATCTAAGTTTCGGTGGAGAATGGATTATAGGGATGGGTTCCCACCCAAAAGGAACACCGTCCAAAGACTTGGTGGAAACCGCCTTTGGTCTGCGAGAATTCCGAGATGGTAGTGGACTATATCTCGCAGGTCAGTCCGGAGATCAGATCGATAGTAGGGATGGGATAACATTCACTCCGAAAACCTCAGGAAGAAATCTTGTCGTTGGGGCATTTCAGTTTCGAGGTTTCAAATTTTATCTCAATCTTCAAGCTCAAAAATTTGATGCCGACGGACAAATCCCCCTCCTTTACCGGGACTCACAGATGAAGTTTCAAGTACCGAATAGTAGAGGACGTCAGCTTCTCTCGCACGAAATTAAGTTCAAATGGTAAACATCTCTGACACTGTTGTCATCGGTTAAAGACTATCCTGGAAATAGGGCAGCCGTACCAAAACTTGACAGTAAAAGGGCTACCTACTTCAGCAATCCAAACACCGCTACGCCATTTGTCGTCCCCAGGAAAACTTTGCCGTTCGCGATCATCGGAGTAATAAATTTATTCCCTGGGCCGAACTGGTCGCGCCCGTTCGCAGCCTGGCTGCTGTCGTATAACTCTTTGTCCAGATTGGTCGCGTCGTAGGCGTACAACACCGCAGGATTGCTGTTGTCGATTGCCCACACAATTCCATTCGTGGTTCCGTTCGACGAAATACTAGGCGTGGCCCCGGGATACGGAAATATATGCATTGACTGGGAGCCGGGAGTGGTTGCCAGCTTGGCCTGCGCGAGGGGATACGCGCGCAACACGTCTCCAACCGAGCCGTAGTACACCGTGTTGTTCCAATAAGCGGGCATGCCGAATTCCCCGCCAGCCAGCGCGCCACTCAACTCCTGATAAATATTGTTGGCGCTGGCGTTGAACTTGCCCATGTTGTCGCGATCGACGATGTAAATGTTGCGATCCTTGCCCGCTCCCACCGCCAGATGATGCACGGCGCCGGAAGCATCGGTCTGGTCCGGAAGCAGCAAAGCGCCGCCCGAGCCGAAGTCCTCATCCGCATTTGACTCCGCCGTGGTATTGAACATCACGAAGTAGTCCGCCGCAGCCAGCTTGTTTCCGGCAGTCGAAAGTTTCATGAACGCATTGCCGAAGTCTCCGTTGGCAGGCATTCCGCTGGAGTTCAAGGTTGTGTCGAAGGTCCCATTCGCATCCAGAAAATAAATGTTCCCGCTGCTGTCCGCAGCAAGTCCTGCACCGGACTGCCAGATCGACCCTTCTGAGCCATTGGGCGTCAGATTCAGCACCGAGGTTTGCGTCAGCGTGTTTTCGTTGTAGCCCATGATCCAACCGGTATAGGGGCCGGCGTCGCAATGTGAGGTCCAACCCAGATAGACCACGCCATTCAGTAGCAGGAGTCCAGCCCGTTCGTTGTATTGTCCCGGGTCAAAACTGACTTGCCCGTTCGAGCTTGCCGCTCCCGTTCCCGGATAGGTGGCCTGAATCGCGACCGGACTGCCGGACATTTCTGCGCCTGTCGTCAGGTCGAGCGCATGAAGGCGCTGATGGTAGTTGCCGGAACTGTCCTTGGACATTGCCGAGAGATAGATCGTCCCATGCGCTCCCGCATTCGGATCGATCACCGGCGTCGAGGTGATGCCAATTTCCGGCACAACCTGCCCGCAGTTGCGTGGATCGCTGGTTGTTTCATTTGTGCCCAGGGCCGAGACATGCCACAATACAGTCCCCGTATCGGCATCGAAAGCATAGGCAGAATCATGCTCCGTCACCACATACAGCACATTGTGCGTCGCGCCACCAATGGAAAAATTCTGGAGATAGAGCGGTTCGGCATCGACTTTGCCGTCCACAGCATAGAACCCCACTTTGCCGAAGGAGGCCATATTTACATTCGCTGTCGTGAGCGTGGTTTCCTGCGTGTTCTGCCCACTGCGCATGTTGTCATCGTGATAGGTCGTCACCTGAATACTGGGGCCCGGAGGTGTGGTACCACCGGAGCCACCGTTTCCCCCGGTCGATGCAGTACTCGAACCAGAACTGCTGCACCCCACTGCATATACCGCGGCGCAAGCCAGAGCCAGAATACAAAGCGCGGGAAAAACTCGGACACACCAAGAGAATCGCAGGGCCATGAATCATCCTTTTACTACCAATAATTTGGTAGTGTGTAAATGCCGCCAAGGCAGAGGTTGCATGCAAAATTTCAGGGAATCTTTGTTCCCTCAAATAGCACAATACCTTCAGAATACTGGAGAACCTTTGCACACAAAATGGTCGATTGCAGCCGGAGCGAATGTTGCTTTCATTGCATACACCATCCCCCTGGACGGCAATGGCATTTCCCGGGCTGCTGTGTCAAGCCCCACTATGAGACGATGATGGGTGATGAAAGCTAACCGTTTTGCAATCGCAATCATGGCCGCGGGCAAGGGAACGCGGCTCAAGTCCAAGCGGGCCAAGGTCCTGCACTCCATCGGCGGCAAGCCTCTTTTACAGCATGTCATCGACGCTGCGCTGCAAAGCACGCCGCCGGAGCAGATATTCGTCGTAGTCGGCCATCAGGCGGAAGAAGTGGAGCGCGCCGTGGGCCATACGGGCGTGCAATTCGTCCATCAAACGGAACAGCTCGGCACCGGACATGCCGTGCAGTGCCTGCGCCAGGCCGTGCAGCAAAGCAGCGATCTGATCGTGCTGTCCGGCGATGCGCCTCTCATCCGGCCCGCCACCATTCAGCGCTTGCGCGACTTTCATCTTGCGCAACATGCGGCCATGACCATTTTGACGGCGCGGCCCGCGAATCCCTTCGGCTATGGACGAGTGCTGCGCAAAGACCCGACTGGCCCCGAAGTGGCGGCAATCGTCGAGCAGAAATCCCTGACTCCTGAGCAACAGCAAGTGGGAGAGATCAACTCTGGCATCTATGCGTTTCGCACCGAAACTCTCTATCGTCACATCGACTCGCTCCAGGCCAACAACGCGCACGGCGAATATTACCTGACGGACATGGCTGCCATCCTGCGCGCGGCAGATGAGCGTGTGGTTGCGCTCGAAACCGACGACGCGACGGAGGTGCTGGGCGCAAACACCATCGCAGAGATGATGCAGCTCGACGCAGCGATGCGGCTGGCAATGGCCCATCGCCTGATGGCCGAAGGCGTGACCATCTATCGGCCTGAAACCTGCGTCATCGATGCAGACGTGACTGTAGGGGCGGATACCATTCTCGAACCGTTTGTGCAGTTGCTGGGCAAAACGCGCATCGGCGAAGACTGCCGGATTCGTTCCTATTCCGTGATTCAGAATTCGACGCTTGCAGATCGCGTTCTGGTGCGCAACAGTTGCGTGCTCGACGAAGCGACCGTCGAGGAAGGGGCGCAGATCGGACCGTTCGCTCATCTTCGCCCGGAAAGCCATATCGGTCGCGGGGCGCATGTCGGCAACTTCGTGGAGACGAAAAAGGCGCGTCTTGGCGACGGCTCCAAAGCCAACCATCTGACCTATCTGGGCGATACGGAAATCGGTTCGGGCTGCAACATCGGCGCGGGCGTCATCACCTGCAACTATGACGGCACGCACAAACATCCCACGAAGATTGGAGACAGTGTGTTTGTCGGCAGCAATTCCACGCTGGTCGCGCCAGTGCTTCTGGAAGACAACTCGTATGTCGCCGCAGCCTCCTGCATTACGGAAAATGTTCCCTCAGGGGCCTTGGCCCTTGGTCGCGCCCACCAGTCCATTAAGCCGGGCTGGGTAGAAAAGCGCAAGAAAGCAATGCAGAAAAAAAAGAAGGATTAGCGCCGCGAAGCCAGATTTCCGCTGCGTTGGCATCGGCCTACGAGCAGATTAGGCCACGCGATACATCGACTACCGACTGTGTGGCATCTAAGTTTGGCATGCAATGGACAGTCATCGCGATGATCGGTCTCCTCGGCCTCTGCGGGTGCTCTCCGGCAAATCGAAGTCCCGATGCGATACGCCAGGACACCGCGAAAGCAACTGCGGCGGCCGCCCGCGATACCAAGGCCGTGGCCCAGGGCGTCTTCGAGGGGCTGAAGGCCAAGGGGCCATTGAACATTAACAGCGCAACCAAGCAGGAGCTCGAAACGCTGCCCGGAATCGATAGTGCCGCAGCGGACAGAATCATCTCGGGCCGACCCTACAAAGATTCACAAGAGCTGCCGCGTCGCCATGTGATCTCGAAGGCAGAGTATGACCGGATTGCGGGCCAGATCAAGGCCCGATGACACACGGGTGCTCGCATCCAAATGCGAAAAGGCGTCCACAACTGGACGCCTTTTCATTCAGCAAGAAAGAACCAACTACTTAATTAGGCAACAGTACTGCGTTCACGACCTGGATCACGCCATTCGACTGGATGACGTTCGGAATGGTGATGGTCGCCATGCCGCCCTTTTCGTCGGTCAGCATGTATTTGCCGCCCTTCATGGTTGCAGTCAAAGTTCCGCCACTGACGGTCTTCAGTTCCGCTTTGCCGTCGCCCTTCTTGATCATCTTCTTGAGGGCCTTAGTGGTGATCTTGCCGGCCACGACATGGTAGGTCAAAATCTTGACTAATGTCGCCTTGTTTTCTGGCTTCAGCAGGTTGTCTACAGTTCCCGCAGGCAGTTTGTCAAAGGCTTCATTGGTGGGCGCAAATACGGTAAACGGCCCAGCGCCTTCCAGGGTATCGACCAGGCCAGCAGCCTTCACGGCCGCGACAAGCGTGGTGTGGTCCTTGGAATCGATTGCATTCTGGACGATGTTCCTGGTGGGATACATGACGGCGCCGCCGACCATAGGGTCTTTTTGCGCGTAGGCATGGACGCCCATAAAGCCGAACGTCAGTGCCATAAGAATGGTGAATATGCTTTTCTTCATTGTGGGTATTTCCCTTTCAAACCGATGAGTAGCAGTTAGTCTGCATCGTAAGTACGCGATGTAAGCGCAACTGGATTGCAGACTTGCTGTGGTATGCAGCTTGAAGTTGGGTGCAAGGGTGTCGGAACGAGCGCAAAATGCACTGTTACATAGACTAAAGTACTGGGCGGGGTTTACGCTTCCGATGCAGCGCGTTGCTGCATCAACAGGGCACGTATTCGCAGCCGGGCTGAGAGCACGGTACGCTGCACGGAAAACTCTGAGATGTTCAGTACACCGGCAATCCGCTCCGGCGTATATCCTTCCACATCGCGTAGCAAGAAACACAGCCTTTCCTGAGCTGGCAATTGCCAGAGTGCTTCTTCCAGATCGGTGCGGCGGACGTTTCTGCCCCCCAAGCCTGCGGAGGTGGCCTGTTCCGGTTCGAATGGGGCCACTGGAGTAAACGACATGCGGCTATGTAACTCCCGCATCAATGCCTGATCCAGGATCTCCACGGACGGTTGCGGGATTTCGTCGAATGCTTGTGTAAATGTGGACAACAGGATCGTTTCCGCTTCGCACTCTTCGCCGGTCATGTAATACGCAACGGAAAAAATATGGTGTCGGTGACTCTCAAAAATATCGCGTTGCTCGTCGAGCACGTGGTATCGCTGCGTGGCTTTGACAACGATATTTCGGGTGGTTGCGTTAGGTAACGGCAGCATAATTTTAGTGTGACGCTATCTGGGAGGAGAAAAATAGAAGTACCTGCAAACACCTGTAGCACGCGAAAGACCACTTGCTGGAATCCGTGATTCGGGCGACGCTTGCACGTATTTATGTCCGGTTCCCATTTTGATTCTCACCAGTCAAAAATCCATTTTTTGGGGTGGAGTAAGCGTGTATTTGTACTCAAATTGCTGTCTGCCCCTAGGTGGTATTGCAGTGCCATATGTTGGCAGGAAGTTGCCATTTCTAGGTTCGATGCCTGCCGAAAGTAACACGCAAACTTCCTTGCATTTCTTGTTTTTTGCGCGCACTTAAGCATTCTCAACGCTTTGCCGATGAAAAAGGACATGTGCCAAGAGTAGCGGCAAGGGGATATTCTCAAAAGTTAGTGGCCATTGCTTTTCCATTTCGTGAAATTGAGCCTCCCGAGTCTACCCTTGAAATCGCAGGACGGATACTTCTGCTCGATTGCCATGGTCAGATTGAGGATGTATTTTCTACTGAGCTGAATGCGCAAAAATTCTCGATCCTGACGCCGAGCAACCTGGAGGCCGCTGTCCAGTATTTGTCTGGCGTGCCTGTGTCCTCTGGCAAATCGATCGATCTGATTCTCATTCCAGTTGGAGAGGATTCGGGACAGCTTTTGTCCTGGGTCGAGCAACTCCGCATGGCACGAGACCAGACACCTATCGTGCTGCTCATAAATGCCGATCAGGTTCCCCTGGCGGTCCATGCGGGGGCGTACGACTACCTGATCCGGCCATATTCTCCACAGCAGGGTATGGCGGCAGTGCGAAGGGCGGTGGAGTATCGCCGGCTCCGTGTACAAAACGATATTTACCTTCACCATCTCGAAGAGGTGATTTCTGTACGCACGGAAGCGTTGCAGCATACGATGCAGCAGTTGGAACGCTCGTATGATGTCACACTTGAGGCGCTTGGAGACGCACTGGATCTAAAAGATGCGGAAACTCAGGGGCATTCCAAACGAGTGACGGCATACACGCTGGCCCTGGGCAGAGCGATGGGATTGAATGGCCCGGAGTTGCGCACGGTGGGGCGTGGGGCCTTTCTGCATGACATCGGCAAGATGGCGATTCCAGACGCCATTCTGCGCAAGCCCGGAAAATTGACTGCCGCGGAGCAGGCGGTGATGCGCACGCACAGTGAGCTTGGCTACCAGATGTTGCGCAAAATTCCATTCCTGCGCGAAG
>JAJYGR010000202.1 GCA_021790655.1 Acidobacteriota bacterium
TCCTGAGCGCGCGGAACTGAATGCGGCAAGTTCAGGGACTGTCAGGCCAACAGCGCCGGAGCGTTCCTATGCAGTACCGGGCAGTTCGTCGACTGGTCCCGATCCATACGCAGTTGAGACCAAACAGACCGCTGCGTTGGTTGCCCAACGACTTGCTGCGGATGGGCTGACTGAGCAGGATTGGTATTTTGCATTTCAAAGCCAGGGAATGTCCGGAGGCCCCAAGTCTGTCATCACATGGATTGGCCCGACCGTGGAAGACACACTCCAGGCCATCCAGCAGGAGGGACATCGCGGCGTGGTCATCCAGCCAATTGGCTTTCTATGCGACCACGTGGAAATTTTGTACGACATCGATATCGCATTTCAGGAACTGGCGCACAAGCTGAATTTGCAACTCTTTCGACCGGAGTCTTTGAACGCGTCTCCCTTGCTGATCGAAGCGCTCGCAGACTTGAGCGCGCGCGGCATGGAACAGATGTCTGCGACCGCAACCACATCGACTTCCACTCCATCATGAAGCGTATCGCCATCATCGGCGGAGGCATTGCCGGAGTTTCCGCGGCGTATGAGTTGGCCCTGCAACAACAGGCAGGCGCGCCGTTGGAGTTCACACTTTTTGAAGCGTCGCACCGGTTGGGCGGCATCGTAGAAACCGTGCGGCAGGATGGTTTCGTCCTGGAATGCGGCCCGGACAGTTGGGTGACGGAGAAGAACTGGGCGCGCGATCTGGCCGTCGAACTTGGCCTGGGAAACGAGATCATTTTTTCCCGGGATGACCGCCGCAGAACCTATCTCGCCGAAGGCGGCACGCTGAAAGCCATGCCCGACGGCATGCGTATGATGGTGCCGACGCAGTGGGCCAGCGTGCTGCATTCGCCACTATTCAGTCGGAAGGCCAAGCTCGCCTATCTGCGCGAACCGAAGCTGGCCTTGCCGTTGAAAGCCAGCGCGCTTGATGCCTCCCATCCCGCTCGCGATGTGTCGGTGCGCGACTTCGTCTTCCGACACTTTGGCGAAGAGGTGGCCGATACGATGGCGGCGCCATTGCTGGCTGGCGTGTTCGGCGGAGACATCGCGACCCTCAGCGCCCGCGCGGTGCTGCCTGCTTTCGTGGCGATGGAACGAGAGCATGGCAGTTTGATTTTGGGACTGCAAAAGCGCTTGCAAGAACGTACACAGGCCGGGATTCCACCGACACCCATTTTCTCCACGCTGCAAAACGGCCTTGGTGGACTCATCGAAGAAATGGAATCTCACATTCCGGCGAAGAGCATTCGGAGGCAAATTCGCGTTGAGAGGATCGAACGAGTGGAAGAGCATTGGTGGGTTCGCGGGGTGTCTTTACAGGATTCTGCGCAACCAGTATCGGAAGACTTCGACGCCATTCTGGCAGCGACGCCCACGAAAACAACGGCCCAGATGCTTGCTCCTGTAGATGCGCGACTGCCGGAGCTGCTGCCACAGGAGGCTTCTTCGGCCATCGTCGTAGCGCTCGCGTTTTCCGCAGAGCAGGCCCAGGAGCTACGGATTCCGCGCGGTTTCGGATTTCTTGTGCCGCAGCGTAGCGCAGTCAATTCCGATGGCGGCATCGAAGCCATCGCGCAGAGGGCGTTGCTGGCCTGCACCTTTGTCGATCAGAAATTTCCACATCGCGCTCCTCCGGGTGCGATGCTGCTGCGCGCTTTCTTTGGTGGTCCGCACGCGCCTGCTCTCTTGCAGCAAGACGATGCCACGCTCATATCACTCGCGCATATTGCTTTGGGGAAATTTTTAGGCAAGCTGCCGGAACCGGTAATCTCACTGGTTCGACGGTGGCCAGACTCGCTGCCACTTTATGCCGTTGGCCATCTGGAGCGCATCGTGGAACTGGAAGCACGCGTCGCACAAATACCGAATGTCCGGTTGATTGGCAATGCATATCGCGGAGTGGGGCTGCCGGACCTGATTTACGCAGGAAGAAATACAGCGCGCGAGATGGCGAACTCGATTTTACCAGTTGTCTAAAGCGATGTTTCAAAGATACTGTAGTTGAAGGTCTGGTCGTCATCCTTCGGTCGCCGCGGCGAAGCGACCGGAGTGAAGAATGACACCCCATCCCTACTCGTATTTCAGAGCTTCCACGGGGTCCATCTGTGCAGCGCGCGTTGCTGGCAGGGTCCCAAATAAAACGCCTACCAGCATGGCCGTCCCCAAAGAAATCACCACGGACCAAGGGGAAATTGGGATCTGATAGGCCGGGAAAAAGAAGCGCACAGAAAGCGGCAGGGCCAGCCCAAGAATCGTGCCAACCAGTCCCCCACTCAACGAAATAAGAATTGCTTCCGCTAGAAACTGCAACTGGATTTCCCGGTACGTCGCCCCAACAGCCTTGCGGATTCCAATTTCACGAATCCGCGAGCGGACAGTCGCCAACATGATGTTCATAATGCCCACGCCACTGACGGCGAGTGTAACCGCGGAAACCAATAAAAGCACCAGCGTGAGGATGTCTGCAATTTGCCCGGCAGTCTTGACCAGCGCGGTATATTCCTGCACGTCATAGACAGAGTTGGCCCGATGACGCGACTGGATGACCTTCGCGATCGCGCTTCGCGCGCGCGGCGTGTCGCTGAAATCCCGGACGGAAAAAAAGAGTTGTTTGACCGCATCTGTCCCAGTGAAATATCGCGCGACGGGATAAGGAATCAAGATCGTTTGCTTCGCGACCTCCGACATCCCATAGGTATTCACGCTTTCTTTGAACGTCCCAATGATGGTGAACGGGATACCCTTGATGGAAAATCTCCTGTTGATTGCTTCATCGGCGCTGCCAAATAAATTCACAGCGAAGGGTACAGTCACTACGGCGACTTTGGCATGGCTGAGAGTGTCCTGATCGTCGAAGAAGCGCCCGGATAGAACAATCAGGTTGCGCACCTCCTTATATTGGGGAGAAACCCCAAGCACCAGAATGTCTTTTACCTGTCCATCGCCGAAGCTAATGCGATCATGCATCTCCAGCATGGGTGAGGTGGCAACGAGGCCTGGCACCTGCTCTTCGACCGCCGTCAAATCGTCCTTGGTCAAATAGTCCTGGTCGGCATTCGGCGTGCCCGTTCCTCCAGCCTGGTAATCGGCGATGATCATATTGGCGCCGATGCCCTGGATCAGGTTGATGGCATACCGCTTGCCCGTCAGCCCGATGGTGACGACCAGAATCACCGATGCAGCGCCCATTACCATGCCCAGCGCAGTCAGCGCGAAACGAACCTTGTTGGCGCGAAAACTGTCCAGCGCGAGAGTAAGGATCTCGCTGAGCACCATGGTCTTCTTGGCGCTGGCCAGTGTACCTGCAAAGGACGGATTGTGCGGGCGGGCAGGAACCATCGCTCAATAAAACCGTGGCGCGTAACAAAGCAGTGGAGAGGGAGAGATAGATCGTCCTTTCCCCACTGCACGAAACGCACTCTTATTTAGCATACCGCCTACGGTCGTTTGAAAGAGGCAGTTAGATCTGTGCGGGCTGCTCCCATTCTGAAAAAACAAATTCTTTCAGTGGCTTGCGTTCTCGGGGCGCAGTCTCCATGGCCTTCATTGGATCGGGAAGCGCATCCACGTTGCCGAAATGGCCCAGGGCCGTTACAGCGCCTATCTCATAGTCCGCGGGAATGGCCAGACTTTTCCGTATCTTCTCGTTATCGAATCCTGCCATCGAATGGGTGTGGAGACCGAGCGCAGTGGCCTGGAGTGCCAGGTTCGCAGTAGCCGCGCCGGTATCGTGCAAGGCGTGGTGGTTCGGGTTGCCATTCTTGGCGAATGTCTTTTTCCCCACAGAAAGTATAAGTACAGGCGCGCTCTTCGCCCACGACTGATTGAATTCAACCAACGCATCGAAAATCTTGTTGTAGGTTGCATCGCCTTTGCGGCCTATCAAGAAGCGCCACGGCTGCTCATTATAGGAAGAGGCGGCCCAGCGGGCTGCTTCAAACAGCTTTTTCAGGTTTTCCGCACTGACGGCACGGTCCGTAAAAGCCCGTGGGCTCCAGCGACGCAAAATCATTTCCTCCACGCCAGACGTCTTTGGAGCGTGCTTGAGGGACTCGATAGCTAAGGGGGTAGTTTCGGACATCGATATTCTCCTTACAACAAGAGATGACACGAGAGCGTCGTGCGTTTCAAATTAAGAATTGGTTGCTGAATGGCCGTGGCCGCAACACCATAAGAATGGTGAAAACAGCCGTATCGGGCCGTCGTACACTGGAAGGAGCGAGCGTGTCCGCCGACGCGGAGGGATGTGTGAGCGGTTGAAACAGGCGGTCTTGAAAACCGCTTTACCCGCAAGGGTAACGGGGGTTCGAATCCCTCTCCCTCCGCCATTTACTTGTTTCAGGACATCCGGCAACATCCAATAAATACAGAAAATCTCTAGCTAGAGGTGCTAGTCCAACTCTCTGTGCATATTTATGCAGTCAGAGTTTTTTATGTGTTCTTAGCAAATTAAAATGTCCGGTTTTCTAAGCAAGTGAAATGTCCGGTTTTGTGTTTTCTTCTTCCTCATAATTCCGTATCCGCCGGAAGGGTGGGAAAGTGGGAATCGCGCAGCGATTTCCAAGGTGGCTTTACCGCCGTCTTTTCCATCCTCCTTACCGTTGCTTTGGGGTTTGCCGCTGGTTCGATCCTGCTGCCCTGGGCCGTGTAACGACCCAGCCGGTGGGGCCCGTAAGTCAGACTCAAAGTTCTGTCCAGATGTTGGTGCACCGCGACCTGGCATCCGGCCAGCGTGCCGCGCCAGGCGACTGGCTCGATCTGCAAGGCCAGGTTCTGAAAGCTGACGGTGTTGTCCTTGTTGACCGCGCGCTCGAACCGCAACGAAAAGACCAGGTCCAGGTCCGAGATCAACGCCATCCTGGCAGCCGCCGCGATGAACTTCCAGAAGCTGCTCAGAGCTTTTTGGCGCATTTTTCTGTTCTGCTTGATCCACGTCTGGAACGAGATGCTCACCTTCAATCTGTTTGAAAATCACTTTTTCAGGATCGATTTGTTTATACCCTAATCCAAGCGCGAACTCCTCCGGCTGCCGGGAAGGTAGTCAAGCTTTGAGAATTCCGGGAGTATACCTCCAGATGTTGCTTTCGGTTTGACGAAGCCCATTGTTTTGCGAGCCCCGCTCCGTTGCAGTTGCTTTTGCTTTTCATCGGTTGCGATCAGGCATCTTTGAGGGGCCAGCAATCGTAAAGCCTTCGGCTCTGCCCGAGGAAACTTACCGGGTAGTCCAATGAAGTGGCGAACTCGCGAACTGCGCGAAAACGACCCCGCCAATGTTCAGGCAGCATTGTTCCGCCGATGGCAGTGGACAGCCAATTCAGGCAGTTTTTGCTGGAAATTCCTCCTTTCCTATTGATTACAATACGCTTATCAAATTTCATAGAGTGCTATATCTGACAGCAGATGATATTTCTTTTGACTTTTGTATGTTAGTTTGATAATTCTTTTTTCTTAATTAGAGGAAAGTTTTACTAAAGATGAGAAAATTATCACGATTCGTAAGCAGCCATGTATCGACGAAAAATCTCTGGATGGGGAGAAGCAAGGAAGTACATGCGGCTAAGGTAGAAAGCGGCGGATCGGAAGTGGAAGCAGCTTATCGATGAAGGGAGTGGGAATGAATCGTCCAAGTATTATGACGCGCTCGCGTTAAAGGGTCTCGGGCAGGACAAAGAAGCTACGGACAGTATGACGCAGTTGGCGGAAGATCCTGCGCGCGGACGGACGAGTGCAGAAAATTATTATGTTGCGGGGCTGGCCGAACGCCACCGAGAACGCCAGCAGCAAGCGAATGCATATTTCCAGAAGGCGCTGGAAATCAATCCATCTTTATGGCAGGCACAAATTGAACTCAAATAGCAGAGAGGCTTTTCCAGCGCAGTACTTCGGCAGCGCCATACCTAGCTACTTTCAAACCCGGCCCCATCGGGGATCTGAATTATGGGTGACTTAAATATGGAATCCACACTGTCCATGGGAAGGAGCAAACACTTGCAGGACGCACTGACAGCGCTACTCTCGCTACCCAGCAAAGAAAATGAATCCAGGGGTCTCGTCTTTACACCCAAGGAAATTTACCAGCAACCGGATACATGGAGAAACACGTTTCACAAACTCTCCCAGAAGCACTCGAAGATACTGAAATTTCTGGAACAATCTGGCATTCGACCTGGTTCACCGAATCCTCCCACCGTCCTGCTGGTCGGGGCTGGGACCTCGGACTATATTGGGCGATCACTTAGCCGTCTGCTGAGTCAGCAATGGCGGTGCGAAGTAATGGCTGTTCCGAGCACAGAACTAATAACCAATATGGAGGAGTTCATTCTTCCGGATAAGGAGTATCTATGGATATCCTTCTCGCGTTCAGGAGACAGCTCGGAAGGCGTTGCGGTACTGGAACAGGCATTGGATCGCTATCCGCACCAGATTAGGCACTTGATTGTCACCTGCAACCAGACGGGCATCATGGTTCAGCGATTCGCGCAGAATCCCAGCGTGATGTGCATTTTACTGGACGATGTAGTGAATGATCGCGGGTTGGCGATGACCAGTTCATTTTCCAATCTCGTGATAACTGGGCAGTATCTCGCCTATATTTGGTCGCCTGAGGAATACGAGTCTTTGCTGGATGCCCTGACCGGAATGGGACAGCTTTTACTTTCGACGGCCGCTGATTTGACGGCCCAACTTGCAAACACCCAGGTCGATAAAGTATGTTTCCTGGGAACAGGTGCTTTACAGGCCGTTGCCGAAGAGTCCGCGCTCAAAGTGCTGGAACTGAACGCGGGTAAGATCCACACCATCGCGCAATCGCCATTGGGTTTGCGTCACGGCCCGCTCTCGTTCATCGACGCCACCACTCTGATCGTCGCCTATCTTTCCGGCGATGAACATCGCAAGCAGTACGAAATCGACCTGCTCGAAGAGCTACACAGAAAACAGCTTGGTTCTGCCATGCTCGTCGTTGTGCCATTTGACGATTGCAGGTTGACATCGCTCACGCCGAACGTACTGGTCTTACAATCTCCCGACAGCTTTCCAGACGGGTGCCGCCCTCCGATAGACGTTATCGTTGGACAATTGCTAGGACTCTTTTTTGCGGTGAAGAACGGTATCCATCCGGATTCTCCAAGTTCCAATGGGGCCATCAGCCGTGTGGTTTCGCATGTCAAGATATATTCTTGCACCACGCGCGCAAAGACATGAGTCAACATGCAGCAAGAGCAGATGCCGGTTTGCAAGATATCGTTGTGCGCGGTGCTGTTCTTTGGATCCGAAGCTTTAATACAGTTTCGTGGCAATAGAAATGTTAGACAGAAAGAGAAAGTACATAGTTATAAAACCAGGAGACGTGCTTGAATCTCGTTAGTAACGGTAAGGTATCAGTGATTGGCGAGCTGAACGTGGATTTGGTGGTCTTGGGACTGAACTGTGCGCCAAATCTTGGCCATGAAGTCCTTGCCAGCGACTTTCGGATCACTTTAGGAAGCGCATCGGCAATTTTCGCATGTGGCGTTGCCCGGCTTGGTCATCGTGTCACGTTCATCAGCAAGGTGGGTACAGACAAGTTTGGCCGGTTTTGCTTAAAGGAGTTAGAAGAGGTGAGAATTTCGACCGATCAGATTTTGCACTCCACCACCAGCGCCACCGGAGTGACAGTAGTACTAAGCACATGTGACGATCGGGCGATGGTCACATGCCTGGGTGCAATCGCCGAGTTACGATACGAGCAATTGCCGGGCACAGTATTTTCGGGACATCAGCATCTTCACCTGACTTCCTATTTTCTGCAACACGGGTTGAGACCAGATTTCATCGCGATCATGAGAGATGCCCGGCAGCAAGGGCTGACTGTTTCCTTCGATCCGAACTCCGACCCTACTCGGGCTTGGGAGCCAGAGATATGGAAGGTATTCACAGAAGCGGATGTCATCTTCTTAAACGAAGCGGAAGCTCTGGGAGTGACAGGAAAAGCGGACCTGCGAGGTGCGCTGGATGTGCTCGGCAGCAGGACTGCTTGTGCCGTAGTTAAGCAGGGAAAACGTGGAGTAACAGCCATCCGGGGAACAAATGCGATCCATGTCGATGGCTTCGAGGTGGATGCATTGGATACGACTGGAGCCGGGTGCTTTTTCGCGGCAGGATTTGTCCACGGGATGCTACGGGGCAACGAACTGGAAGAATGTCTGGTTCTGGGCAACGGAGTTGGTGCACTATCAACGCTACAGATCGGCGGCACGAACGGCCAGCCCGATCCAACTACATTGGAGGATTTCTTATGTACACGGAGCAAGCTAATGTAATTTTTTTAGATAAAACTCTACTCTACCTGCATGAGTTTTCGTAAGAACTAACGATTCGTTCAATTCCCATTGAAGTTTCACAGTCAAACGAACAACCGAATACTTTCGAGTTGCTTCCGAGTTTCTTCTAATGCATATTTTGACATATCAAAATATGCACTCGATAGATAGGAATCACCATTAGTTGGAAGATGGTGGTGAAGCTTATCAGCAATGTGCCGCAGCCCAGTTATGAGGTGATTTTTCTTGGGTCGACAGACAGAGTCGGAAATGCAACTGTCTAAAAAAATCAGACGCGTCGGGAAGACGCGGTGGTGGATCGTATGGACGCTCTTTTTTTCAACGACGATCAATTACATCAGCCGCCAGACCTTTTCCGTGCTGTCGCCGATGATTGCGGCCCAATACCACTTCACCCACACAGACCTGGCCAGGATTTTTGGCGCATTCCAGATTTCCTACGCGCTCGCGTGGCTCCTCGGTGGCATCTTTCTGGATGCCGTGGGGACCCGGCTTGGTTTGGCGCTGGCGGCGACCTTGTGGTCCGTGGTGAACATATTCACGGGCTTCGCAGGTTCCGTTTTTAGTTTCGCTGCCTTTCGATTTATGCTGGGAATCGGAGAAGGTTTCAACTGGCCAGGCGCAAGCAAGACGGTCGCTGAGTGGTTTCCTAGCGAGGAGCGCAGCCTGGCTGTGGCGATCTTCGACAGTGGCTCCAGCGTGGGCGGGGCCCTGGCAGCGCTGGTCATTCCCTGGATCGCGCTGGCGATTGGCTGGCGGTGGTCGTTTGTCTTTTCCGGGACGCTGGGTTTCCTTTGGCTGATGATGTGGTTGCGGGTCTACCATCCGCTCGACCGTCATCCACAGGTGACACCGGAGGAAGTGGCTCTCATCCGTGCAGGCCAGGACGTGGCCCCCAAGTCTGCAAAGAAGGGCCTGCAACGGTGGCTTGCTTTAGCAAAGGACCGAAATGTCTGGGGGATTGTGCTGGGCCGCGCGCTCACCGATCCTATCGGGTGGTTCTACATTTTCTGGCTGCCGCAGTACCTGAGCGATGCGCGAGGGTTCAGCCTGAAGCGGATTGCCCTGTTTGCCTGGATACCGTTTGTCGCCGCCGATCTGGGAAACTTCACGGGCGGCTGGATCTCCGGCTATTGCATCCGGCGAGGGATTTCGGTCATTCGCGCCCGCACCTGGGTCTGCGCGGTCAGTTGCCTGCCGATTCTGGCCGGCATCCCGGCTGCCCGCGTCCACAATGCTTACGGGGCATTGGCCCTGATTTGCGTGGCCATGTGGGGCTTCGCGAGTTGGTCCACGATGGGCCTGACGTTGCCCTCCGACCTTTTCCCGCAAGACGTGGTGGCCACGGTCACGGGACTCAGCGGACTAGCGGCGGGTCTTGCAGGCGCGGGCTTCACTTTTGCGGTAGGGATACTGGTGGATCGATTTTCCTATAGACCGGCATTTCTGGCCGCTGGACTGCTGCCACTTCTCGCCACGGCTTTCTTATTTCTATTGATTCGCCCTGCCACCGTACATCCAACGCTACAATCGGCCACCATGGATTCAAGCAGTTGAAT
>JAJYGR010000164.1 GCA_021790655.1 Acidobacteriota bacterium
AGAACTGTGCTTCCGCCATTGGACATCAACTTGGACTTGCCGTGGAGTTGGCGCAAAATCGGCGTGCCGCGCTGGCTGCGTTGCGACGGAGGGAATATTCCGTCCTGGTGCTGGATGAGGCCCTTGTTGAATCCGATCCAGCAGGGGCCGAGGTGCTCTGGCAACAGGCAGGCCTGGCTATCCCAATCCAGGTGAATCTCGGCATCTCAGGGTGCAATCGCGTCCTGCGCGAAGTCCGCGCCGCGCTACAGCGCAGAGAACGGGAATTGTCGCTGGCCACGCAGTCCGCCGCGCAACTGATGGCGGGGGAGATGAATACCACCATCACTGGCCTGCTGCTACATACGCAACTGGCCTTGGCCGAGCCAACGCTGCCAGCGAACGTTGTCGCCAAACTGCAACAAGTGGTGGAACTGGCAGGCGCGTTGCGGGACCAGTTGCGTCATCCTCCCATGGCTTGAGATGTGCTTCAGGCGAGAGAACGCCTGGGCCGTAGAAAATCGAAAATTAGTGCTCGACGATGACTCCCTTACTCCCATGTCCGTCGCTGCACGGACTGCCGAGTGGGGCCTGTTTCGGAGCGAAATCAGCCGTGCTGTAGGCCAGTGGTCCAGAAGTAAAACTACACACTGAACCTGACGTCGGCTTGGGCGCGGGCCTAGACGCCGGTTTGGGAATACTGGCGATGATTATGCCCGTATTGTCTGAGCCGTAATTGCATGGAGCACCGAGGGACGCCTGCATGGGAGCAAAGTCATACGTGGTGCCTGCTTTCGGTCCGACAGTAAGCAAGCAGACACTGCCCAGGCCCGCCTTCGGCCTGGCCGGTTCCGGCGGCGCAGCAGCAGCAGCATTTGTGGACGCGTTGGCTGTAGCAGCCGCAGTGGTGTCTTTAGCAGCATTGCCCGATGGCGCAGGGCTGGACGGTCGACAGGCTTCGGGTGGCACACATCGCGGTGTGCCAGTAGCCGCACTGTCCAATCCGGAGGTGGATGCAGCCGCACTTGACGGCCCAGCGGCACTGGGAGCGGTTTCGCTCGGCGGAGCGGCGATAATTGTGCCACTACTGCCCGCGCCGTCGTCGCATGCAGTATTCAAGGGCGCATGCATCGGAGCATAGTCGTGCGTGGTCCCCGCCTTCGGCCCTGCCGTGAAACTACATACGGACCCAACCTGTGGCGCGGCGACGATGATGCCACTGCTGCCCGCGCCGTCATCGCACGGTGTATTCAGGGGCTCGTGCATTGGAGCATAGTCGTGCGTGGTCCCCGCCTTCGGCCCTGCCGTGAACTTGCAGACCGACCCCGTTTTAGGGGCGACTGGCGCGGCGATGATGGTGCCGCTGCTGCCCGCGCCGTCATCGCACGCAGTATTCAATGGCGCATGCATCGGAGCGTAATCGTGCGTGGTTCCGGCCTTCGGCCCCGCCGTGAACTTACAAATCGACCCTGTTTTTGGAGCGGCTGGCGCGGCGATGATCGTGCCACTGCTGCCCGCGCCGTCCTCACAGGGCGAATTGAGCGGCGCGCGCATGGGAGCGTAATCTTGCGTGGTTCCGGTCTTCGGCCCTGCCGTAAAGTTGCAGATGGAACCCATTTGCGATTTTGGAGGGGTCGCGACAATCACGCCACTGCTTCCCATCCCGTCCGTGCATGGCATGTTCAGCAGCGCCTGCATAGGCGCATAGTCCTGCGTGGTGCCTTTCTTCGGTCCCGCCGTGAAGCTACAGACGGTCCCCATTTGCTGCCCGAGCGGCTGTCCCATTGGCATCCCAATTTGTTTATTGGCCGGCGTGTCCACTTTCGGTGGAGTGGCAATGATGATTCCGGTGCTGCCCGATCCGTCCTCGCATGGGGTATTCAACGGTGCATGCATGGGAGCGTAATCGTGCGTGGTCCCGGCCTTTGGCCCTGCCGTGAATTTGCAAACAGTACCCAACTCCTGGGTGTTCTTCGTGGGGAGAATGACGCCAGTACTGCCCGCCCCATCATTGCAAGGCGTGTCTACAGGCATTTGCATGGGGGCATAATCGTGCGTGGTGCCAGCTTTCGGGCCGGCGGTGAAAATGCATGTGGTTCCCATCTTCTGGACGGCTGGCGGCGAGGACTGCCCATGGGATTTGTGGGTGGTTGCAGCGAAGGCGATCCCTGAAAGGACAACAGGAATCGCCAGTATCCAAGCATACTTGCTTCCGTTTTTTACTTGCCATGGGCGGGTCATGTCTCGCTCCTTCTATGGCTTAATTAGAAGACTATTCCGGCGCAAAGAACGTTATCCGCTTCCCACAAATATTTGTTATGCGTACGATCAAAAGAATAATTCTGGCAAGAGGAAACCGCTGGCAGGCGAAACGCTTCAAAGGCTCGAAGCTTACTGTCCGAGCATTCCGCCATTTAATGAATGGTCTTCATCTTGCGGGAAAGAAAATCCATCAGCAGATACTGGCCGAGATTTTCCGGCGTGGTGAAATAGGCTTTTCCTTTACACATGGCCGTGACGCGCTGCACAAACTGGACCAGACCCGGGTCCGACGCCAGCATAAAGGTGTTGATCATGATCCCGGAGCGTTTGCAGTGGGCGACCTCTTCGAGCGTCTCGCCCACCACCAGCGGATCGAGCCCAAAGGCATTTTTATAGATCCGGCCATCGGGCAACGTCAGCGCCGACGGCTTGCCGTCCGTAATCATGACGATCTGTTTCATGTCCTTGCGCTGGCGGGCCAGAATGCGTTGCGACAATCGCAAACCCTCCCGCGTATTGGTGTAATACGGGCCTACCTGCGCCCGCGCCAGTTGCGATAGCGGCAACTCTTCGGCAGAGTCGTGAAACAGCACCAGCGAAAGCGTGTCCCCGGGATATTGCGTGCGCACCAGATGCGACAGCGCCATGGCCACGCGCTTGGCCGGCGTGAAGCGGTCTTCACCATACAAAATCATCGAGTGCGAGCAGTCCAGCATCACCACGGTGGCGCAGGAACTCTGATATTCGCTCTCCTGAACGTGAAGGTCGCTGTATTCCAGGTTCAGAGGCAGCGAAAGACCCTCGCGGGCAATTGCAGAACGCAGCGTGGCCGTTGCATCGAGGTTCAAAGTGTCGCCAAACTCATACGGACGCGAGCCTCCGCTGGTTTCCACTCCGGTGGCCATGGCAAGCGTGTCATGGCGTCCGAAGGAAGACTTTCCCAGCGAACCCAGCAGGTCGCGCAGCGTTTTATAGCCGAGAAAATCGAGTCCCTTGTCCGTCACCTGAAATTGCGCCGAAGGCTGCGTCTCGCCGGTCTGTCCGCCCACGCTGGAAACACTCGACGCATTCTGTGGGCGCTCGATAGAGATGAAATTTTCCTGCTCCATGCGATGCAGAAGTTGCTCAATCAACTCATCCATCTGGCCGTCCAGCGCCATCTGGTCGATGCGTTCCTGTGTGGCTTCGTCGAAGAGATCGCCGGACTCCAACGCCTGGCGCAATACCTCGCGCAGGTTGTCGAGCGTCTGTTCGCCTTCGAACTCCTGAAACTGACTGAGCGGCGAACGATAGCCGGAATCGAGCAGATAGTCGGACAGCGCATTGAGCAGCGATTCCAGCTCCAGTTCCTGCGCCAGGTCCCCGGTATATTTTGTGTAGTGAATGCGCTTCATCGCAGACTGCCTTGTAGTGCTATGAAAACGGGGGTTAGCTGCAAAAATTAGCCTAGTTGTAAACCTTTCGCGAACGACGCGCGGCCAGTTCCTCCATCTCGGTATCGCGCTCTGCGGAGCTTCTTTCCCCACGCTCGCTGCGCCGCGTTATTTTGTCCGGCGCCGTAAAGCCGCGTTCTTCGCTGCGGCTGATGCGGCGATGCGCGACCATGCCCTCCAATAAAAACTCCGCCGCAGAGACGGTCCGCTCCGGCGCGTCCTTGGCGCCGATGCCGAGCGGCCCCAGTTTTTCAAGCAGGCCCTGGATCTGCCGCAGTTCCGCCAGCATTGCAACGGCAGGCTGGTCGTCCTGCACCTTGATGGCGCCGCCCAGATTGAACCATTGCTCGATCTGCTGCGTGTTGGTGTCGGCAAAATACTGGTCGAAAACTTGCGCGATGGAGTTGCGCACCAGCTCTCGCACGACGGTCTCCGAGCCACGGAGTTCGCCTTCATACTCCAGCTCGATCTTGCCCGTGATGCCGGGAAGTGCGCTGTAAAGGTCTCCCGCGCGCGGGACCGCCAAAGATTCGCCATGTTGCAGTGCGCGCCGTTCCGCATTCGAAACCACCAGCTCCAAGGTGCTGATGGGCAGCCGCTGACTGACGCCGCTGCGCCGGTCGACTTTTTTGTCTTCGCGCGCAGTAAATGCAATTTGCTCGACGATGGAACGGATATAACCGGGAATCTCCGTCTTCATCAGGCCGCGCTCTGTCCATGCCTCCTGCGCGGTAATGGCGACACCCTCCACCACCGTCAGCGGATAGTGGGTGCGAATTTCGGAACCGATGCGGTCCTTCAATGGCGTCACGATTTTCCCGCGTGCGGTATAGTCTTCAGGGTTCGCGCTGAAGATCAACGCGACATCGAGGGCAAGGCGCACGGGATAGCCCTTGATCTGCACATCCCCTTCCTGCATGATGTTGAACAGCGCGACCTGAATTTTTCCCGCCAGGTCGGGCAGCTCATTGATGGCGAAGATGCCGCGATTGGCGCGCGGCATCAGTCCGTAATGGATATTTAGCTCGTTTGAAAGCTGTTCGCCGCTGCGCGCCGCTTTGATGGGATCCAAATCGCCGATCAGGTCGGCAACAGTAACGTCCGGCGTCGCCAGTTTTTCCACATAACGTTCTTCGCGCGGCAGCCATGCGATCGGCGTTGCATCCCCCATGATCGCGATACGCTCGCGACAGCTTTTGCATAAAGGCGCGTAAGGATTGTCGCGAATTTCACATCCTGCGACGTAGGGTATGACCGCATCGAGTAGCGCAGTCAGAGCGCGCAGGATGCGGCTTTTCGCTTGTCCTCGCAATCCCAGCAGAATGAAGTTATGGCGCGAGAGGATGGCATTCACGATTTGCGGAATCACCGTATCGTCATATCCGACGATGCCGGGGAACAAGGTGTCTTTGTTGCGAAGACGCTCGATGAGATGCTCGCGCATCTCATCTTTCACGCTGCGCTTAATGAGCCGATCCTGCGAGTAGCGATCGCTGCGGCGTAGCTCGCCAAGCGTTTCGGGACGCGATGTAGGCTTCGACATCCATACCCTCCTGGGCAGCTATGTTTTTTAGACGTAACGATTCGGTGCGACGACACTATTCGTTTGGATGCACGGAAGACAGCAATTGCGTGCTATTCATCCGGGAACAGGGCATCGCATGCGGCAGAATCACATGACATGTCCATTGCGTGTGGCCGCCCTACTCACCATGGAGCCACGATGTAACTTCGGGAGAATCGTCCGATAAAACTCGATCAGGCGAGCGGTACGCTTAGCATCGGAGTTTATGTGAAGCAGTTCCTGTTTAAAATCCAGATCGGCAGGAATGGCTGAGGCCAGCAAAAAGGAGACCGCCCGATTCAGGTCGAGATGCGGATATTCCGTGAGATCTCCTCCCGAGAGTTCTATCATTTCCATATGCAGCGCTGCGCATTGTTCGCGGTCCTCCCGCGTGGAAGTGGGTTCCTCCTCGGGCAAAAAATCGACTTCCGCCTGGAAAAATTTTCTTTGCTCATTCAGCAACTCAATTTCGAAACGTCGTTCGCCACGACATAGAATGTCCAATCTGCCATCGGGATACTTGTTCATCACTGTGAGAATCGACGCCGTGCAACCAACTGTGGACAACCCATCTCGACGGGCCCTCACGATACCGAACTCATCTTTTCGACGCAAACATTCGCCGATCATTTCCTTGTAGCGTTCTTCAAAAATATGAAGGGCCAGCGGCGCTCCTGGAAATAACACTACGTCGAGGGGAAAAAGAGGGATCTTCATTTTTGCTCCAAGCTTTCTATACATTTCCTAAAGCGCACTGCACGAACGGGAGAGATTGCCGCAATCTTCGCGCGATGCTCGGTGACTTATGGACTTTTGCTGCTTATTCGTCCTCCAGCAATCCCTCCATCTCTGCCAGCGCATGTTGGTTTCCGGTGCGGCGCGCACTGGCGATACCTGCGAGCAGGCGTTCCCTGGCCTCCTCTATTCTCCCGCTGGCCAGTAGTGTCTGCGCAGCCATCTGGTACCCGGCTGTGTAGTCCGGATGGCGCTTCTGCAACTCGTCGAACTCTGCGAGTGCAAGGGCCACCTGGTTCCGTTGGGTATATTCAATGGCCAATCCGTAACGAGCAAATGCATCGTCAGGATTTTGCGCCAAAATTTCACTGAATGCCACTACTTTGTCCACAAGTATGACTCCGTCCGTTTTCTCTGCATCCGCGCGCTCGCAGTGCGACCGTATCTCTTCCACCTTACGGCGTCATCAGGCGCATCTCAAGCGCGCAATCTTAACAGGGACAGAAAACTTTCGCAGCGTAAAATAAAGGTTCCCTTCTCGACGGTGCCTTCCACAACCGGCGAGACGCAATTTTGAGGGTACAGATCGGAATAGATACATGAAAGAAACTACAATTCCCACAGCCCAACCAAGACCCGTAGCCGACTCTCAGTCGGAGATGACCGAGTTGGTGCTGCCGAATGACACGAACACGCTGGGCAATCTGCTCGGCGGGCGCCTTATGCATTTTATCGACCTGGTTGGCGCCATGGCCGCATATCGTCATTCTCGCGCCAACGTGGTCACGGCGTCGATGGAGCACATCGACTTTATCGCGCCCGTGCATGTGGGCGATCTGCTGATTCTGAAGGCCTCCGTTAACCGCGCGTTTCAGACCTCCATGGACATTGGCGTCAAGGTCTGGGTGGAAAATGCCATGGCGGGAACGCGTCGCCACGTGTCTTCCGCATATCTAACGTTTGTAGCGGTGGATGCAAATGGCCGCCGCCTTCCCGTACCGCCGCTGGAGACGCAGGGGGCTGATGAGCTTCGGCGATATGAAGATGCCGGTCGGCGTCGCAAACAGCGTGAACAGGAGCGCGAGCGCAAGCGGCAAAACCAGACCGCGCGAGAGGCCCAGGAGCGCGTCACGGGGTAGCGTGCCGACAGAATGGCCTCAGCCCGTCGAGCAGGTCGCTTCATCCGATAAAAATTGATTTCCTGAAACCACGAATGAAAGAAGGAGTACAGCCAACATGGGACACACCGGAAATGCCCCTCAAGGGCCGCAGCCACTGCCAGGAATTCGCCACATTATCGCCGTCGGGTCGGGAAAAGGCGGAGTGGGAAAAACCACAGTCGCCGTCAATCTGGCGATTGCGCTGGCGCGTCTGGGACACAAGGTGGGCCTGGTCGATGCCGACGTGTACGGCCCGAACGTGCCGCTGATGATGGGCAGCCGCAGCCAGCCACGCGTGCTGGAAGGCAATGTCATTGAGCCGCTCGAAGCCCATGGCGTCAAGTTGATCTCCGTCGGTTCCATCTCCCCCGGCGACAAGCCGATGGTGATGCGCGGACCGATGCTGCATCAGATCATCCGCCAATTTTTGCAGCAGGTCTCCTGGGGAGAACTGGATTATCTGGTCGTCGATCTCCCACCGGGCACTGGCGACGTCGTCATCTCACTGGTGCAGACGGTCGCGCTGACCGGCACGCTCATTGTTTCCACACCATCCGACGTTTCTCTACAGGACGCGCGCAAGGCAATCGAAATGTTTCGCCAGGTGAATGTGGATGTCCTCGGAATCGTCGAGAACATGAGCTTTTTCACCTGTCCGCATTGCCATCATGAGATCGATGTATTTTCCAAGGGCGGCGTGGAACGCACAGCCAGGGAATATCAAATTGCATTCCTCGGTTCCGTCGCGCTCGATCCGGAGATTCGCTACGGCGGCGATCGTGGCCTGCCGGTTTCTCTGGCCGGCGAACTTTCCGAACGCGCCCGTCCGTTTTACCAGATCGCGCGTCAGGTTAACGAACGCGCCCAGGAGCAAGCATCCAAAGATACAAACGTTTTAGAAATCCGCTAGGCCAACTCCGATGATTCTTCCCTTCGTCCGGGAATTTTTTGCGGAACTCGATAAATCCGCGCCCATGGATCGTGTGCGCCAGCCTCTGGCCAACGGCGTTGGCCGTCGCCGCATCTCCGGGCTTACGGCCACCGCGCGCGCCATCTATTTGCCTCTGCTCGTCCGCACAGCGAAGGTACCCGTGTTTGCGGTCGTTTCCGACAATCGCGCGGCGGAGGCGTTGCAGCTCGCCGTGCAGGCTGCCTGCGACCTGACGGGCGAGCTGGACAGAAACGCCGTGGTCCGGCTGCCCGCCCATGACGTGCTTCCCTTTGAAAATCTTTCGCCGCATCCGGACATTCAGGAGCAGCGCGCCGTTACGTTGTGGAAGATCGCCAGAGGCGCGGCCAAACTCATCATTCTTCCCATCGAGTCCGCCTGCTATCGCGTCTTCTCCACACAGCATTACGCCAACCTGCCCTGCACCTTGCGGCGCGGCGAAGAGACCGCCCCGGAGACTCTCGTCGAACATCTGGCGAGCGTCGGATACCAGCCCGTCGATATGGTAGAGATGCGCGGCCAGTATGCGCTGCGCGGCGGCATCCTCGATATTTATCCGCCAGAGTTGGACGGCCCGCTGCGCATTGAATTTCTCGGCGATGAAATTGAATCGATGCGGAAGTTCGACCCGGAGACGCAACGCTCCTCCGCTCCCGTCGATGAGGCAGTGCTGCTGCCGCTGACGGAAACGCCGATGACCAACGCATTGCTGGCGCAGGTGCATACGCGGCTGAGCGGCCAGCGGCTGGAAGGCGAAGACGATGCCGTCCAAGATGCCATCGAAGCGGAAGGCGCCAACATTTTTCCCGGCTGGGAATTTTTTGCTGCGGCAGCGTCTGGCTCACGCCACTCTGTCTTCGATCTGCTCCCGAAGTGCCGCATTTTTGTTGAAGAACCAGGCATGGTGCAGAACCAGCTCGACCGCTGGTGGAACAAGGTGACGCAACGGCATGAGCGCAGCGGCATCGATACGCTGTTTACGCCTGCGGATTTGTACCTGACGCCGTGGGAATGGCAGACACGCGCGGCAGAAACGCCGGGACTCGACCTGGACCAGCTCGGCGCAATCGATGTGCTGGACACAGACAGTACATCGCTGAGCGAAATTGAAATTCCGACCAGACCCACGCTAAGACTGCACGGATCGGTCCCGGCGCTGGTGGAGCAGCTTCGCTCGCTGGCGCGTCAGGAGATGCGCGCGCTGCTCGCCGCCGCCAATCAGGGTGAGGTCGAGCGGCTGGCCAGCATTTTGCAGGAGTACGGCATTTCGTATCGCATCGGCAGCCGCAGCGCGCACTCCGGCAGTGAGACCATGTATGACGAAACCAGCTATCTGCGCGGAGACATGCGCGCTCCCGTCATCGTGCGCACGGAAATTGCCAATGGCGTTTTCCTGGAAGAAGCGCGGCTGGTCATCTTCGGCGCCAACGATCTTTCCGATGAGGCCGACATTACGGCGCGTCCCGTCCAGCGCAAATCGCGTACCGCCGCATTTATTTCCGACTTCCGCGATCTAGCCGTTGGCGACTATGTGGTCCACGTCGAACACGGCATCGCGCGCTATCTCGGGCTGAAAGAGATTGCACAGGATGGCATGCATGTTGAGTTCATGATTCTGGAATTTGCCGAAGGCGCGCGGCTTTATGTGCCGCTGACGCGACTCGACCTGATCCAGAAGTATCGTTCGACGGACACCGGACCCGCGCCGGTGTTGCACCGGCTGGGGACAGCGCAGTGGGCGCGCACCAAAGCAAAAGTAAAAAAGGCC
>JAJYGR010000022.1 GCA_021790655.1 Acidobacteriota bacterium
AGGTGAGTAAAAAAGTGGAGTGGCCGAACGTGCTGCCCGGCGCGCTCGACAATGGGGGCGTCTGGGCGGCGCTCACCGGGACGCTCATCTGGGCATTGGCGCGGACCGACGGGGCCATGGCCTGGGATGAGTGGAAGAAGAACACTCGCGCAAACCAGGCCGAAGTATATCCGGACTACTGGTACGGCATTTGGAGCGGCCCCGATGTGTTTTGCTCCATCGACTCCCCCAATCATGCCGGGCAGGCGCTAAACGGGATCGAATGGCCTGTGATGTGTATGCACCAGCATGCGTGGCCCATTTACAGCGTGGCTAAACTCATGGGGGTGGAGTTCACCGAGTACGGCGTCGATCTGGAGCCGACCCTGCCCAAGGACACGTATAGCTTCCAATCCCGGTTGCTGGGACTGAAGAAGTCTCGAAGCGGTTATAAAGGCTGGTATGCGCCGAAGAATGCGGGGAATTGGAAGGTACGAGTGAAGCTGGGGAAAGAAGCGTCCAGTTTCCATGAATTGATTGTGAATGGGACTAGTCGGCAAGCTACTTCGACACCTCAGGGCGTTATCGAGTTCGAAGGAGTCAGCAGCCCGGATCGAGCTCTTCGCTGGGAGCTTCGAGCTACCTAAGGAAGCGATATTTATATGTATCCATCGGAAAGGGGTGGCGTTATGGCAAAAGGAATCATTACCGACAACGAAGTTCGTTCTTATCGCGAGAATGGTTACGTGCTTGTCAAGGGGATGCTGGATGCAAACGAGATCGGATTGTAGGGGAAGGCTGCCCGGGAAGATCGCATCCTCGATCAACATTCCGTCGGGCGGATGGAGAAGGCGGCACGGTGCGGCTTTCGCTGTGGAACCATCCTACGGACACTGTTTATGGCATGGTGGCAAGGAGAGAGTCGATCGTCGGTTCCGCTGAAAAGCTGCTGGGTGGCGAGGTCTATCATTACCACTCCAAAATGATCATGAGAGTAAGGTCGGCGGCGCATGGGCCTGGCGCCAGGATTATGGCTAGTGGTATCAAAATGGCGTCTTGTTTCCGGATTTGACCAGCGCCTACATTGCCGTAGACCGCGCAAACCGGGAGAATGGCTGCCTCCAGGTCATTCGCGGGTCGCATCGGCTGGGGCGGATCGAACATGTTCTGACCGGCGATCAAGCCGGGGCCGCTATGGAGCGCGTACAGGAGATTCTTAAACGACTGGATCTCGTCTACGTTGAAATGGAGCCGGGAGACACCTTGTTCTTCCACGCCAATCTGCTGCATCGTTCGGACCAAAACCATTCGGAACATCCGCGCTGGTCGATGATCTGTTGCTACAACGCCGCCAGCAACGACCCATATAAAGAATCGCATCACCCGCGCTATACACCCCTGGTCGAAGTTCCCGACCAGTCGATTCTCCAGGCTGGCATGAAGCGATTTGAAAGCTCAGAAGCCGATGGCGTCTGCCTGGAAGCTGCAAAGGACCATAGCGCGGACGTGCTGAAACAGTAATGGGAAACGCAACCGTGTCCACTCTTCGCTGTTACATGAACCTGGGAACGCTGGAAGGACTGGAGACTTTGCCATCAGGGACACTGGCCTCAATTCGCGATGCCGGATATCAGGGCATACAGTTCACCTCACCACCTTCGATGGACATGCTGAAAGAAGCGCGCAGCATGGACCTCGGTGTCTGCGGGAGCGGGCGCATCAACCTGCCGGGAGAAGCCGACGTTCTGGCGCGGCAGGCCAAGGCCGACAATCTGGAATGCGTGACCCTGCACGTCGGTTGGGGCCTTGAGAATGACGACGAGTGCGCGCGCCTCATCGAGGAGGTTTTGGAAGCATCGGCGAAGTACGAGGTGCCTCTCTATCCGGAAACCCACCGGGCAACTATCTTCCAGGACGCTTGGCGTACGGTGCAGTTTGTTCGCCGCTTCCCGCAATTGCGTTTCAATGGCGACTTTTCCCATTGGTACACAGGCAGCGAGTTTGTGTACGGCGGCTTCGAACGCAAATTGGAATTCATACGCCCAGTGATCGAACGCGTGCGCTTCCTTCATGGACGGATCGGGAATCCCGGTTGCATGCAAGTGGACGTTGGCGACGGAGATACTGCACGGCACCCTTACGTGCAACATTTCCGGGACATGTGGACCGCCGTTTTCGCCGCTTTCCTACAGGAAAAATCGAACCGGGAATTCTTTTGCTTCGCACCGGAACTGCTGGCCTCAGGAATTTACTATGCCAGAACCTTCAATGGGCATGAAGAGTCGGACCGCTGGCAACAGTCCCTTGTCCTGGTTCGCATTGCAAAGGAGTGCTTTCAGGCTGCGCAAGAGCAAGCGGACCACGGCAAGTGAACTGGAGGCTTTTGCCCGCTCGACACCTACCCAAGATGGAGGACGGCGGCAGTATAGATTTGCAACGATGGAATGATGAATTGCACTGTCTGTTCTCCACTCCAATTTACGGAATGTTCCTTTCCACCCTGGTCCGGTGTCAGCACCTGTATGCGGTTGACCTTCTTCCGCAGGGGTATCGTCACTTCAACAGAGACATCCCGGACTGAAGCATTACGGACATGGTCGTAGTTGAGAATGTGAAGTATCAGTCTATTTTCAACCTGCTGGTGGACCAGCTCGAAGGTCACGTAAGGAGAGAGAGCTCCCAACGCCTGAACTGTCGGACTTCCGCCGATGGCCCACAGCACTTCATCGCGAAGCTCCTTCTGGTTGAGAGCGGGGACCCAGTACGGACTTCTCATAGGTTCGTGGTCCGGTTTTTTGACAGCGGGCAGGACCTCCGGAACATACACCACGCGCCCTTTGCCCATCGTTCTTCGAACAGGCCCTCCAGAGAGATTCGCTTCGGGAGCAGCAGGCCCATTCCATCGGGGGGCCGATATTCCAAAGCACTCTTTCAAACCGAAATCGCGGCGTCTTTGCCTGCGCTCGGTATATAGAGAAGTTTGTTCCGTGGCTACCAAGCCCCCGCCCTGCATGACGAATTCATGCACCATCTCGACCTGCCGATCGCTGAGGCACTCCTGGTCCGCCAGGAACAGCACCCTATATTTCGACAGGTCTTCAAGATGTTCATCGAAGACAATGTCAAACAACAGTCTGTTCTGGATCAGCATTTGACTTGCCAGCATAAAGCTGACCTGCGGGCGTTCATTATCGAACGCCATGGTAGAAAACGAATAGAGAAGCGCGACGTCGGCGATAGATTTCGGATTGCGATAAAACTGGACGTTGTCATGGAAAAATCGTATATATTGTTGCGGTTCGGCGGGGAGGTGCTGTAGGTCGTGAAAGCCTCCCACCATGCCGATTCCCTGACAGTTGTACGCCATCGATTCCGCCATCTGGAGCAGGCCTCCTCCGACTTGCTCGTGCCCCCAGGCGCCCACGGCCCCATAGGTAGAGCAAAAGATGCGTTTGTTCATGATGGAGGCCACTTTATACGTGCGGATCTTCGATACCAGGACGCCATCCGAGGTGACGCCAGCGTCATCGCCTTCTTCTGTCCAGACGACATCTACCGCGCGCAGCAATCGTGGATAATCGACACCCTGGCTCCAGACCGTATTCCGACCGGCCATGCCGGAGGAGGGATTGTTATCGACAGCGACGGATGGGTCGATAGAGCGGATAAAAGAAGACATTTCAGCGTAATACGCGCTGAGTTGATGGCAGCGAAAATCGGCCCACTCCTGAAACAGCGGATCGTCGATGGTATGGAGCGGGGCCTCTATTTTGGGGGCGATGACATATCGCACGTCGGAGAATCCCAGGCGCTCTTTCATCTCTGAGGGGTCATATTTGGAGGCAAGATACGCGCGAAAGTCCTGGATGGCCAAGGGATGTTGAAAAATTTCCGGTTCGGCCTGCAAGGATGTGTTGTCGAAATGGATGCAGTCGGCATGGAGATGTTCGATGCCGAAGCGCACCACCCGCCTTACATACTCCCGATACCCGGGATGCATGAAATACACGCGCTTGCGAAAGGTTTGGTCGAAGTAGTAGACCGGTTTGCCCATATAGTCCGGAACAAACCATGCCTCCGCTTCGGGCTTCTCCAGAAGGAAGGTCTCATAGGAAATTGTGCTGCCCACGTACAGACCTACTCGAATACCATTTTGCTTGAGCAGCTTTGAAAGTGCCCGCGCGTCGGCAATGTGCTCCCGCTCCGCATCCAGTCCAAACCCCTTGAAGAAATGGATAACGGCCAGGGTGATACCGATCTTTTTCAACTGTTCTACAGTCTGCTGACTGCGTTGTTCTCTGTAGAGATCCTCAGCCCAATCCGGCCCTCCACCCAGTCGCCGCTGGAACAGTGGAAAGTCATCCCAGCATCCGGCCATAACGACCGGTTCGTTTAAGAGCCATGCGGGTATGTCGATGCCGCCGTTTGGATGGGGGCCATGGCTTTGGGCAAAAGGAAACATTCGCTCCTGTCCCGCGGAATACAGACCGGCTGCAATACCCGAGCCAAGGAACTCTCTGCGATTCATTGCATTCATAGCGGACCATTTCTCCTGTTTTTGTTGGTATGTCGCTGCGGTGGCGCGTCCTGTTGTGCAAGGGACCACTGGCGGTCCCTAGCAGTCAGTAACAATTTCCGGGGTATTACGGAATCTTTCAATTAGTGGGGCCAATGCCAGGATGACGGAGTGACTCCACATCTTTTCCTGAAATATACCAGAATTCCTTGACGTAGATGTTTGCCTCTGTTACGTTTTCTTAGGACATTTTTCACGTATTGCTTTCGCTTTATTTCGAAGTAGGTCCAACGTCTGTCCTGTAAGCTTCGCTGAATCGAGAATGATCGGGTGCTCCACAGAATGGATTTAGTCGTGGATGTCTCCACTATCAACAAACAAGAGTGAGATCAGGAATGAGATCAGGAAAAGGGCGCGTTTTGAAATTACGCTGGCACTGGCTCGCAATGGCCTTGACATTCCTCATACCGGCACTCGCGTTCGCGCAAAATCATATGCCCAAACTTATCGATGTACATGTGCATTACAACGGCGAACCCGGCGTCCTTGAAGCGATGTTGGAAAAGATGGACCAGGTCGATGGCGTTGCTTTTTTGCTGACAACCCCCAAGGGTTTTTCTCAGGCCCAGCCATTTATCAAGCTGCATCCAAATCGCTTTGTGGGATTTGGGGACATCGACCTGGACGCGCCGGACGTTTTGCAGCAGGTAGATCGTTTTCATGCCGCAGGTTTCCTCGGCCTGGGTGAAATTACCTCGACCAAGAAAAACTATGACGACCGGGCCTACTGGCCAGTGTACGAGCGCGCACAGAAATACCATATGATTCTTCTGTTTCATACGGGCGTGGTGCAGCGTCTACATCCAGAGCAGTCGCAGGACGTCAGCTTCAACCGCATGCGCGGGACCCGTCTGGATCTGATTGCGCGCTATTTCCCTAAGCTGATCGTCATTGGAGCGCATCTGGGAAATCCCGATTACGCGGCTTCGGCGGAAGTCGCCCGATGGGACCCAAACCTTTATTTCGATCTCTCCGGGTCTTCTCTCATCAAAAAACAGGATGATTATGCGTTTTTCAAATCCATCTTCTGGTGGTCCGGCGTGGTGAGTCCCCATACTCCCGATAGCAATACGAGTGCTTTCACGAAGCTTGTCTTTGGCTCGGATGTGTTCGGCGGAGATGTGGCGGAGTTCGATCGCGAGCTGGCGCGCTATCACAAGATGCTGGACGCATGCGCGGTGCCGCAGAAAGACCAGGCGCTGATTTTTAGCGGAACCATGTGGAAGATCCTACAGCAGCAGAAAGCTGAGATGGCAGCGTCCGGCAATACGGAGGGAATTTCTCCAGGCATTCGCGTCCCATGAGTTGAAGTTTTAAGCAAAGCTATAGATCCGGCACTATTGGAATGAACCGATTTTTTCCCACCCGAATGCAATGCTTAAGGGGCGGATCAATAATTCGTAGTCGTATAGATGACACCCAAGAGAAAACCATTGAAAGTGAGGCACGGAAAATGGAGAAGCAGGACCAGAAAGTCCAACATTTTCAAGTTGGGGAGTTGAAGGTAGAAATCCATCCCACGCGTGAAGCAGTCGGCGTGGCAGCGGCCAAGGCAGCGGCAGAAACTCTGATGGAACTTGGTCGCAGGCATGAGAGCATAGGGGTCATTTTTGCCACGGGGGCCTCGCAAGTAGAATTTCTTCGTGCGCTGGTTGCCATTCCAGGTCTGCCGTGGCCCAAAATACGCGGCTTTCACATGGACGAATATATCGGTCTGCCCGATGACCACCCCGCTTCCTTCCGCCACTATCTGCGGGAGAAGTTGACGGAAAGGGTGCGGATGCAGAAATTCCATGAGATAGACGGGACCGCACAGGACCCGGAGCAGGTATGCCGGAACTATAGCGAGGCGCTTCGCGCGGCCAACCCACAGCTCTGTTTCCTGGGCATCGGAGAAAACGGGCATTTGGCGTTCAACGATCCCCCCGTGGCGAATTTCGACGATCCCCTGGACATGAAAATCGTGGCCCTGGACGCTGTATGCAGGCAGCAGCAAGTGAAGGAAGGCTGGTTCTCCAGTCTTGAGCAGGTCCCGGAAAGGGCCATCACTCTCACGATTCCTACCTTGTTTCGAGTGCCCAGACTGATCGTAGCGGTGCCGGGCAGCCGCAAAGCCCACATCGTTCGGCGAGCGCTCGAAGAGCCGATCTCGACAAATTGCCCCGCCACGCTTCTTCGTACACATCCCGATGTCACGATCTATTTAGACAGGGAATCGGCGGCTGAATTGGATGGGGCCCTGCGATCCACAGAGAGTATGTCGAAGATTTAAAGAGAACCCGGTGCAGTCATGCGCCAGCAACACTTTTATTCGGGTCAAGCGATTTAGACCCGCGAACTTTCTGGAATCGACAACGCAATGGATGGATCGATCCAAGGAGGACACATGCGCGGCTTGAAATCTGCCTTCCTACTATTTTGTGCCGGGTATCTCTGCTTTGTCCACGCGGGAACTTTCTTCTGCCAGCAATCGCGAATCGTAGTAGTGAAGCCGAAGCCCTTCGATGGCGTGCTGGTAAACCCCGATATCGGGTTCACCACCTTCCAGCGTTTCAATGGCGACAGCCTCAACGCCGGGGTCAAATGGACCGAGGGGTTTCCGATCACTCCCCAGCCGTTTCGCGGAACGCTTGAGAACAAGGATTACCCAATGACGACCATCGCCTACCTTCGCGTGTATTGGCGGTTCATCGAGCCGCAGGAGGGCGTCTATCGCTGGGACCTGATCGATAAGGCGTTGCAGACGGCCCACCAAAGGGGCCAGACGCTCATGCTGCGTATTGCCCCTTACGGCATCGATTCCGCCAGCGATGTGCCAGCGTGGTACAGACAGATCACTCATGAAGTTCTGGTCCGTGTTCCAACCAAGGACAATAAGGCGTCCTGGGAAAGGCCACCGTCCGCGAATGAACCAAGTTGGCAACTGTATGATGCCCATTGGATGGTCGATCCCATGAATCCTGCCTACGTCCACTACTTTGGCGACATGGTGCGAGCGTTGGGGAAGCGATATGACGGCGATCCGGATCTCAATCTGGTGGATGTTTCGATCGTAGGCCCGTGGGGGGAAGGTTCAGGGACGAATTTACTGAGCGAGAAAGTCCGGGAAGGACTGATGGACAGTTATCTCGATTCCTTTCGCAAAACTCCGCTCGTGGTGCAGCCGACAGACCCCAAAACGGACAAGTATGCACTGTCGAAAGCCAATGTAGGATGGCGCGCCGATTGCCTGGGCGATATGGGTGGCTTCAAAAAAACATGGAACCACATGACGGATTACTATCCGGAAGCCATCATCGAAGATGGGCTGGCGGATGCGTGGAAAAAAGCCCCGGTGACTATGGAAGCCTGCTGGGTGATGCAGACCTGGGAAGATAAGGGTTGGGACGTCCACTACATCCTCGACCAGGCGATCAAGTGGCATGTGTCTTCCTTCAATGCCAAGTCCTCTGCGGTGCCGAAAGATTTATGGCCCGAAGTAAACCGCTGGCTGAACCGCATGGGATACAGGTTCGCCTTGCGCAAGTTTACCTATCCCGCTGCGGTAGGGCCGGACAGAAAACTTGCCTTTACTTCCTGGTGGGAAAATAATGGCGATGCTCCGTGCTATCGCAACTTTCCTTTGGCATTGCGGTTGAGCAACGCGAAGACAAGCGCCGTGACGGTAACGAACGCCGACATCCGTACCTGGATGCCGGGAGATAGTCTGTATAACGATTCCGTCTTCATTCCAGCGAATTTGCCGGATGGAGACTATGAATTGGATCTGGCCATCGTAGACCAGGCGACACGTCAGCCTAAAGTAAAGCTGGCGATTGAAGGAACCAGCGCCGACGGCTGGTATCGTCTGGGAAAGCTGAAAGTACAACAAACGTTGCCGACAAATCCGTAAATGGCGTGCGCGTTGTTTTCGTTCATGGGAGGGTGGTCCATTGGCGTCGCGGAAAATTTCAATTGATTTGGAAAGCTGCGCATGCGTCCTACGGTTGAGGCCGGAAATCTTCGGTCTGAAAGCAGAGTCGGTCCAAGCAGTTTCTTTCGAAATCGATGTCAAGGGGCAAGCCAGAGCGGCAATCCCTGGCGAACAAATTCATCGTCGTTGAGATGTGGGTAAGCGGCATAAACACGGTCGATCTCTTCTTTCTGCCCTGGACCCAGGGTTTCTTGCGGGTCAAGACACCAGATGCCTTCCAGCAATCCCTGACGCCGCAAAACTTCATGAAGACCGGCAATGCAACCTGCAAAATGGTTCGCGGCATCGAAAAACGCCGCGTTGGCATCGGTGATTTCGACACTCGCGCGAAGAAGTTCTTTTGAGACCCCCTCTGTGTTTCGTGTAGTTGCCTGGCAGTTGCGGAACAACTCGACCGCACTCCGCGTCCAAACCGCCCAGTGGCCCAGCAGCCCTCCCACCATGCGTACTTCCTGCTGCAGCCCATCCACGGAGAATCTATACGGCGTCAGAAGGTCCATCACGATGTTGTCATCGTTGCCCGTGTACAGCGTGATCGGGCGTTTGGATTCAGCTACGGCCCGCATTACATCCAGTGTCTGGTACCGATTGAAGGGAGCGATTTTGATGGCGGCAACATTCTCGATCTCCACGAACTTCCGCCAGAACCGGAAGGAAAGCCTGCGACCGCCGACGGAGGACTGGAGATAAAAACCTACGATGGGGATTGCTTCCGCCACGCTGCGGCAATGGCGCAGCAGCGCGTCATCGTCCGCATCCTTCAAGGCGGCCAGACTCAGCAAACCGGCGTGATACCCCAACTCGGCGAGTAAGCCAGCCTCGCGGACAGCTTGTGCCGTGTCTCCGCAAATGCCTCCGATTCGGACCAACGGGTCTGGGCGGGTGAGGTCGGCCCGATCCATCTCTTCCGCTGCCAGTTTCAGAACGGGTGCAAACAATCCGATGCGCGGGTCTCGAATGGCAAACTGCGTTGTGTGGACTCCCACTGCCAAGCCGCCCGCGCCAGCGGCCACATAATAACGAGTCAGAGCACGCTGCCGTCTCTCATCGAGCTGACGCTCCGCCGTGAGCGCGAGTGGGTGTGCCGGTATGACCGTCCCCTTGGCCAGTAGCTGGCCGATCCTGGAATCCAGTTTGTTCGCCATCCCTCTCCTAAAAATTTCCGTCGCGGTTCTCAAAATGCGTTGGCTTTGCCAGGCGCTTCTCACCGCGCTCCACCCAGTCTGCGATCCAGGTCATCATTTGCCCCACGCCGATGTCTGGATAGCCGAAGAGTTGGAATGCTTTCTGAGCGTTGCTCAGCAGGG
>JAJYGR010000243.1 GCA_021790655.1 Acidobacteriota bacterium
CGGGCTTTTTGAAGCGTTGGCCAAATTCTTCCGCAAGGCGCCGCACCGAAAGCAGTTCTGGCCCCGCGATGTTGATGACCCGTGGTGGCGTCGATGCGTGGCACAAGGACTGCAAACTCATCGCTGCCGCATCCGCCTGCCAGATCGCGTTCAAGTGCCCCATCGCCAGCGGTACGCTTTCTCCTGCATACACGCGCTGAGCAATGTCCACCAACACGCCATAACGAAGCTCGGTCGCGTAATTGAGGCGGAGGATGCACATCGGAATCTGGTGGGCGCGGCTGAAGTGCTCGAATATTCGCTCCCGCCCTAAACAGCTCATCGCATACTCCCCGATAGGATGAAGCGCATCGCGCTCCAGAGAGCCCCCAAGGCCTACGGGAGAGAGGCCATATACGTTCCCCGTGGAAAAGACCGCAATACGGCTGTTGCGATATTTCTCGCTGACAAGTCCCGGCAGAAATGTATTCATGGCCCAGGTCAGCGATTCCTGGCCAAAGGACCCGAATTTCATGCCTGCCATGTAAACGACGTTGGCTGCGTCCGGCAGGCCGGAATATGTTTTTGCGTCCAGAAGGTCGCATCGATAAGTTTCTACGCCCCAGGACTGGAGCTGTTTTTCCATCTGTGCTTCAGAAAACCTGGAAACACCGATGACACGCCGGGAGACTCCGGCAAGTTCCGAGGCGCGCTTGGCCATGCGGGCGAGGGTCGGCCCCATCTTCCCGCCCACGCCGAGGACCACAATGTCTCCCTCAAGTGCGCCCATCGCATGAATGGTCGCCTGCGTGGGCGCGCTCAAAATTTCCTCCAGCTCTTCGACTCCATGGATGCAGTTTGTATCGCGTACTGGCAGCACTTTGTTATTCTCGATTCCCGCCAATAGAGGCGTCAATGAAACGATGCAGCTTCAATTGAGTGTTATTTCCTTCTACCTCGCCGAAACATTGGCCCATGCACTCATGCGCTTTCCGACTTTAACGACGGGACCGACACCGCATAAATCGCCGCCGCTCCCAGCACACCAGCCGCAGCCAGGAGTTTCCATGCCAAGGCATAACTGTGATACGCGTCGAAGATCCTTCCCGCCATCCACGGGGCCACCCATTGTCCGACAGAATATCCCGTGATGATCAGCGCCAGGAGTTTCCCCAGGGAGCCGGTCCCAAAACATTCCGCAGTCACCAGCGGAATCAACATGTAATCCGCACCCATGGCAAAGCCGAAGACCACCGCAAATGTCCATGCGGCTACCGGTTGATGTGCCAGCAACAACAAGGGGACCGATCCTCCCAGCAGCAGGTAAAACAGCGCCATCGTATTTTTCTTCTGAAAACGATCTGCAAGGTACCCCACAAGGACCCGACCGGCAAGGCTTGCCGCCAGCAAAGCCGACAAAAAATGGGATGCTACCGTTGTCGAGTAATTCTGGTCTTTCAGAAACAAAATGTAGTGTTGGATGACAGCATTGATGGCTCCGATCACAAGCCCCGCCCCAACTACAATGAGCCAGAAGTTCGCAGTGCGCATCGCCGCCGCAACTCCGCTGGATGGCGAAGCGGCAAGGTTCGAAAGGTCCGCCGTATTCCCGGCGCATCCATCCGGCAATAGACCCATGTCGGCGGGGGTTGACCGCGTGATCCAGAGACCCACGGGAAAGAGCACGATCAAGGCCAGCACGCCGATACATTCAAGGGCATGACGCCATCCGAAGGTATGAATCAAGAAATTAGCCAGTGGAGGAGAAACGACCCCACCCAGGCCGAGACCCAGATAGGCGTAGCCCATCGCTCGTCCACGCCGCGTCCGAAACCACTGCGCAATAAGGACTTGGTTGGCAATCGGCCCCGCGAGCGAATAGCCCAGGACCTCCAAAAGGCAAAGGGATTCGTACTGCCAGAAACGGGTCATGAACCCCATTAGCACCAGGGGAATGCCGATGAAGCCAACTCCGGAGAGAATCACCCAGCGAGCGCCTATCCGGTCGATGAGCGCGCCCGCTAGCAATCCGAAAGGGATACCGACCGCCAAAAAACCGATGAGAAACCCTTGTGTGACCTGGGCCCGCGTGAACCCGAGAGAGGCGACGAATTCAGGGTAAAAAACGGGAAAGCCGTAATAAATGATGCCAACGGCAAAAAAGAGATTCAGGAACGCCGCCAGGACAATCCACCAGCCGTAGAAAATTTGCGTAGGGGGATTGGGCCTGCTCCCTCTTTTTCGCTCTTCGTCATCTCGATCCTTACGCCCCATACTTGAATATCCACCAGTTACAACGCTTCATAAGTTTCCGTTTGTTATTCTACTATTCGTATTATTACTGTTTTAGAGATGTTTTCTCGTATATATTTATGTTTTATTTAGTTCTCGCAGATTCGTTTGCCAAGGGAACGTGCCGGAATGGGTGGCGCAGGCAGGTCGTTTCGCGGCCCACGGACGAAATATAGCGATTGCGCCCTTCGCAAGGGCTTTTCTTCTTCAAAACGTTGAATGATTCAAATAGGGATTCCGATAAAGTGACACTGCTCAATCGTCGAAACTTCATGCAGCTTGCCAGTGCAGCTTGTATTTCAAGGGGCATTCAGCCTGCGCTTGCCCAATCGTCGCCACGTATCCCCGTTCCCGGCGCTGTACCTATCCGGCTGGGCTTAGTGCTTTGGATTCGCAATGGAGAATCTATCGACGCTGCTGTGAAAAGCGTCCATGACATGGGTTTGCCAACCTGCCAGATAGGGTTCAATCATCTGACCTCCGATGTCGCCACCCCGGTAAAAAATGCTTTGACAAAGTATGGCGTAGAGGCCACAGCGCTCAGCGAACATGGTCCGGGGGTGCGAATCTTCAACTTCTATCAAGGGCCGGAAACGATTGGCATCATACCTCCGGCCACGCGCGAGGCACGCATACGCAACCTGAAGTTGGCCTCCGATGTAGCCAGCCAATGCGGGATCCCCGCCGTCCATACGCATTGCGGCTTTATACCGGAGGACCCGAACGATCCGCTCTATCCGCAAGCCGTGGCCGCGGTAAAAGAGATAGGCGCCTATTGCAAAGAGCGAGGGCAAATATTTCTTTGTGAGACCGGACAGGAGACACCGATCACGTTGCTCCGGCTGATGGACGATGTAGGACTCGACAATGTCTGCGCAAATCTGGATTTGGCCAACCTCATCCTGTATGGAAAGGGAAATCCGGTGGACGCCATGGATGTGATTGGGCATCGCGTCCGCGGAATTCATGCGAAAGACGGCCTGCTCCCGACCAACCCAAAAGATCTTGGGAAAGAGGTTGCCATCGGTAAAGGCAGAGTCAACTTTCCCGTGGTGTTCCAGCAATTGAAGCAAGTGGGATACAAGGGTGCAATGACAATCGAATGCGAGCTTCCACAAGATCAACGGAAAGCAGACATTCTGGAATCGAAGGTTTTTCTTGAGGAACTGCTCGCTAAGACTTACAGCTAGAGCGGGAATTTTTGCAGATCTCTAAAAATGGATTCACTATGTTGAAAGGACTTTCACGCCGGAACCATTTTCAAATTGCTGTCCTGGTTGTTGCTTGTCTGTCATCGAGCATTTTGTCTTCCGCTGTCGTTGCCGAGGCCCATCGCGCATCCCAAAAGGCGCCGGTGCAGCTTTACTCCATGGACCATCCTGCGATGGGAACAATGTATTCACTATATCTCTACGCACACTCGCGGGCTGAGGCCGATGCGGATGCGGCGCAGGTTTTCAACGAAATCGACCGGGTGGAAGATTTGCTCAGCAACTATCGGGAGACAAGCGAGCTATCTCGCATCAACCGCGAAGCATCCACTTCCGCTGTAACTACGGACCCGGAGACCTTCCATTTCCTGCAAACTTCTTTCGCGTGGAGCGCTCGATCCGACGGGGCATTCGACATCACCGTGGGAAAGCTGATGAAGGCCTGGGGATTTTTCAGAGCAAAGGGTACGATTCCCACGGCAGCGGAACTTGCCCAGGTGCGCAACCAGGTGGGTTGGCAACGGGTGCAACTGAACAGCGCACAGCGAACAGTCCGCTTTCTGTCGCCGGGAGTTGAGTTGGACCCGGGTGGCATCGGTAAAGGGTATGCCGTCGAACGCGCGGTCAAAATCATGCGCGCGGAACATGTTTCCGCGGCCCTGCTGTCGGCGGGCAGCAGCACCATTTATGCGCTGGGTGCGCCTCCGGGGAAGTCTGGTTGGAAGGTCCTGGTGCCAGCGCTGGGCCACGCGGAGAACACTCTCTCCACGGTAGTTTTGCGGGACACTTCGCTGTCTACCGCCAACTGTTCCGAGAAGCATTTTATCGACAATGGACATTTGTACTGCTCCATCATGGATCCCCACACGCTGTACCCTGTGGAAGGGATGTTGCAGGTCACAGTCATCGCTCCTTCGGCTACGGACAGCGATGCTCTATCGAACGTTTTATTTGTTCTGGGGCCGCAGGAAAGCGCGTCGGCGCTCCGGCATCTGCCGCAGGATTCCGCCTTGATTGTTTCAGGAAAAATGCCCGCAGCGCAGTGTGAAACCGTACGCTGGAGCGCCGCGATCATGCCGGGATACTGCACAAGCTTACATACTGCAAAGGAAAACTAATCCATTATGAATCGCAGACGGTTACTTCAAGGACTCTCGATGAGCGTGTTATCCAGCAAATTGTTGGGAGCAGCGCAAGCCTACGGACAATCTCCGGAATTGCAAGCACAACCGCAGCGGCCCGTGGCCGCGAACGATCGCGTGAATGTCGGCATGATTGGGCCGGGCAGTCGGGGGAAGGAGTTGTTGCGTCAACTCTTGCGTGTTCCAGGAGTGGAGATTGCCGCGGTAAGCGACGTGTATGGACCTCGCTTTGCCCAGGTGAATGAGCTGGTGGGCAAAAAAGTGCCTGCGTATAAAGACCATCGCGAGATGCTGGAGCGTAAGGACCTGGACGCAATCTTTATTGCGACGCCACCGGTGTTTCATGCCGAGTATGCAATCGCCGCCATGAAAAGTGGCCGTCCAGTCTACGGAGAAAAAACTTTGGGTTTCTCTCCGGAAGATTGCAATGCTCTGGTGGACTACGTCACCCAGAGCGGGCAGATTTTTCAGATAGGTCATCAGATGCGCTATGCGGCCTGGATTCAAGAGGCCGTCAAACGTGTGCATCAAGGACAGATTGGAGTGCCGACCCACGTCTACGGCTACTGGCATCGCAACGACAGTTGGCGACGCACCGTCCCAAACCCCAGCCTGGAACACCTGCTGAACTGGAGATTGTATAAGGAGTCTTCCGGCGGCCTGTTGGAGGAGCTTGGCTCCCATCACATCGACATTGCCAATTGGGTCTTTGGGGAGCAGCCGCAGACCGTGGTCGGCACAACCAGCGTCGTCGTGTATCACGATGGCCGCACGGTGGGCGACAACGTGCAGGCTGTCCTGGGCTATTCCAAAGGCAGACGCATGTTTTTCAGTTCCATACTGGACAATGGCCTGATGGCCGATCAACTCTGGATTTACGGTACCGAAGGCAGTGTGCAGATAACGCTGGAGGATGCCACTCTATATGCTCCGAGCGGTAGGGGCATAACAGCCGCGTCGCACTCCGACGTGGTGCAGCGCGGAGTGAAGACAGGCGCCTCCTTCAATGCGGACTCTGCAATGCCGTATCGTGGGCCTGGCGAACGTATAGAGACAATAGGGGGCGAAGACTCAACCTTGGCAGCTTGCCGCTCGTTTATCCAATGCGTGCGCGCGAAACAACAGCCACTGGCAAATGTTGAAATAGGGTTTGGCTCCGGGATGGCCGTCTCCATTGGAAAACATGCCGTGGTGGAAGGCCGCATGAAAGATATTCCTCAGTTGAGAAAAACCTAGCAATGGCTGGAATGCTCATCCCAAGCTGTGTTGCCTGTATCGTTGCGCATCGCGCCAAGAGTTCACGAATAGTTTCGCGATCGCCTGGAAGGAGTTCTCCTGATGAAGGACCTGACACGCCGAGAGTTCTTGCACACCGCGGCGGGTGCTGCAGTGGGCAGCACGATGATCGTCGGCCCCGATACATTTCTTTCCGGCGAGGCGAGGCCCGCTCCATCCACAGCAGAAGGCCACAGCGATGGAGCAGACCTGCCGTTCCAGTTTCCGATCTTCCCGAAGCCACAAGAAATTTCCAGTTCGGGCAGCGACTTCGTCCTCGACAATCAAGTACGCATTGTCGTTCCGTCCGATGCATCGGAACAGGATTTGTTGCTAGCGGGTTTGCTGGTGAACGAATTGGGCGACCGGTTTGGGCTACATCTGAAGATCGAACGAGTGACGACCCTGGATACCAACGCGCGCGTAATCCTGATGGGATCGATCAAGAATTCCTTGGTTCGGCGGTATTGCACCGTAACGGAGCTGATGGCAAGCACGCAAAGTCTTGGTTCCGAGAGTTATATTCTCCAGACAAATAAGAACATCGTTTTGGTTGCCGGTTCCGATGATCGCGGCGCTTTTTACGGGTTTCAGTCTCTCCGGCAATTGCTCGTAAACGACGAGAAAAGTACGCGATTTTGCGGCGTGCTGATTCGCGACTGGCCCGACAAGCCGTTTCGAGGCATCTACCTGTTTCTTCCCGGACGCGACAATATCGCGTTCTTCAAGCGCTTTGTCCGGGACTTTATGGCGCTGTATAAGTACAACACGCTCATTATGGAAATGAACGCGTGCATGAGGCTAGACCATCATCCAGAACTCAATTACGGCTGGGTGCAGTTCGCAAGAGACGCAAATTACAGTTGCCGCAACTATCCTCCACGGCCGTTCCACGGCATGGAGCAGAACTCCTCGCATCAGGACACGGCCTTCCTCGAAAAAGAGGAAGTCGCCGATCTGGCTCGCTGGGTAAGGAGACATCACATTGAACTTGTTCCGTCGCTTCCTTCTTTTACGCACAGTTATTACTTGCTGACCGAGCACAGAGATCTGGCAGCAGTGCCGCAGAATAAATGGCCCGACATCTATTGCCCGTCCAATCCGAAATCTTACTCCCTGGTATTTGAGGTCTATGACGAATTCATCGATGTTCTGAAGCCCAAGAGGGTCCACATCGGACACGATGAGCTGTTCCTGCCGGTCGGCGTGTCGCCGCAATGCCACGACCAGGACATCGGTGAGTTGTTTGGGGAAGACGTCAAAAAGATCCACGATCATCTTGCAAGCAAGGGCATTGCGACTGGGCTTTGGGGCGATATGTTGCTACAGTCGGTCCGCGGCAACGGACTACAGAAGAAAGTAGCGCCGGATGGCTGGATATACCACTCTCCCGGAGGCCTGACTCCAGAACAGGTGGAGCGTCTGATTCCTAAAGACTGCCTGATCTACAACTGGTTCTGGAGCGATCGAATGAGGCAATTAGGCTCCGCCGAACTGAACGAAGCTTACCTCGACAAGATGGGTTTCCAGCAAGTCTTCGGCAACTTCGAACCCAACATTGAACACTATGAAACGCGTAAGAAACTCCCTACGCTGTTAGGCGGCGCTCCCTCGGCATGGTTTGCCCCAAACGAAATTGGTTTTGGAAAAGACCTGCTGTCCAATTTCCTTGGTTGCGGCAATATTCTCTGGAGCGGGCAGGTCATCGAGGGCAAGGACTTGTCGGCGCGGGTGCAATCCATGATGCCAGCCATTCGCGTTCGCCTCAGTGGGACAACTCCCCCCAGCCGGACGGAAACCTCGATTGTGCCAGTGGACATTTCGAGCAGATTCAATATGGGGGACGCGCTCCCCATGCTGGGTGTAAATCTCGACGGAATGGCGACTGAAATCGTCCAGTACAACAATGTTCCTTTCGATCTGCAGCGCGTCAATCGAATGCGCGGAATTATGGTGAGGACGGAAGGGAAGCAGCCAATGGGTCTGCCTGGAATTGTGACCGGTATCCCAGTCGGAGAAGCGCCTACCAGTCTGGTGTTCCTCCACGCGTCGGCAAGACGCGCCTCGAACCGAGAGAGCATTCGGTTGATCTGGGACCAGCAAGACACGGCTGACCTTCTGGGATGGTACGAGGTCGTTTATGAGGATGGCTTTGTCACCACCATTCCAATCCGTTATGGCGTCAATATCCTCGAGTGGAACTGGGACGAGCGTGCTTCTGCGCATGACTATTGCTACAACGCGGACGCGCTTGCCGTTGGAAACCGGGAGAAGAATAGCGTCACATTTTTCGCTTACGAGTGGACCAATCCTCGGCTGGGCAAAGTGATTCAAGAAATTCGACTGAAGGGCACGACCGAATTTCGCGGCGGCTCGGACGAGTTCAACAACGAATACGGACCGGTCGTCGCAAGCAATGCCGTCATCCTGGCGGCGCTCAGTCTGGTGAGGAAGCGAGGCTGACGGGAAATGTTATCGCAACGATGATCTGAATATGGGGGCTTTTATGTGCATTTTTCATATCTCTTGGAATTTTCGCGAAAGGCTCAGGGGCGTTCTTCATGGCATGACCATCAGCCTTCTGGGCCTGGCGCTGGCTGTCCCAACCTGCTACGCCGCGAATGCGCCTGCCAATTCTTCCGCCAACTCTCCGTGGGTGGCAACGTGGGGCGCGGCGATGGTGGCCACGCAACCGGACAGTACGCTCGATCTCTCAGGGCAGACTTTGCGCGAGATTGTACACATCAGCGTCGGTGGAGAGCAGACGCGCGTCTGGTTCTCCAATCGGTTCGGTACCGAGCCGCTACTTATCGGAGCTGCCCACGTCGCACTGAGCGCGGGAGGCAGCGCGCTGCAACCTGGCTCCGACCATGCGCTGACCTTTCATCGCATGGCCTCAATCACCATCCCGCCTGGCGCAACCATTGTGAGCGATCCTGTTCCGTTCCAGCTTCCTCCCTTTTCGAACCTGGCCGTCAGCATTTACATTCCCGGTCATACAATGGCGAGCACCGAGCATTCAGCGGCCAAGCAGTTTTCCTACACGATGACGGGCAATATTGTCGATGCACCATCATTGCCGACAACTGCGCGGCAGGTTACGTCCTGGTATTTTCTCAGCGGAGTGGACGTATACGCGCCGGGCGATTCTGCTGTCGTGGCTTTTGGCGACTCGATTACAGACGGCGCGCATTCTACCTTGGATGAGAACCATCGCTGGCCGGACTATCTGGCAACACGTCTGGCTGCGGACGCGAAAACGCGGCAGGCCGGAGTGCTCGGTGTCGCAAACGCGGGAATTGGCGGCAATCGCGTGCTGCTCGACGGTTATGGACCGAATGCGGTGTCGCGCGTGGACCGGGACATTCTGGCCCGAAGCGGCGCGCGCTATGTGATTGTGCTCGAAAGCATCAACGACATCGGGAGTTACGCGCGCCATCATCTACCCTACGACGATCTGGAGCAACGCCTGGAGTGGGGGCTTTCCCAGGTGGCGATACAGGCGCGCCTGCACAACCTCGTCGTCTTCGGCGCGACCCTGACGCCGGACCAGGGCAGCAGTTATTACTCGCCAGAAGCCGAGGCGGTGCGCGAAAAACTCAACCAGTGGATCCGTACCACCCATGTCTTCGACGGTGTGATCGACTTCGATCGGGCGACCCGCGACCCACAGCATCCACAACAGTATTTGTCGCAGTACGATGCCGGCGACCATATCCATCCCAACGATGCTGGGTATCAGGCGATGGCGCAGGCGATCGACCTGGATCTGTTTCTAAAGTAAAAGTACAGATACTGACATGTGGCGAGTTAAGCTTATGTGCAGCCGTTCTTTGGTGGAACGGCTGCGTGAAGGTCGATATTTCACCTTACACTTTCTATGCTTTTGTTATAAATGCACCGCTGAAGAATTCGCAGGCAATTAAGCCAC
>JAJYGR010000120.1 GCA_021790655.1 Acidobacteriota bacterium
CTGGACATACGGTTCGAGAATCCACTTCTTGGCCGTGTGGGTATAAATGACGTTGTAAATGGAACTGTTGTTTTGATAGAGCGGCGTAGCGGCGCTGGAGTAGCCGGTCTTTCCATAATTGCCGCCGCCGACAACTTCCACACTATTCGCCGCATTCGGCGTGTAGGTGAACATCCCCCAGATCCAGTTATAGCGATTGGAGTAGAAACCATCGTTCCATGTCAGTGAACTGCTGATCTTGCCTTTGCTGTAGTTCACCTGCAAGCCGCGATTGACGGCGTTTTCCTGGTTCCACAGGAGACCGCGTTCAATGTTCATGTTTTCAAAAGTGAATGTGTCCTCAGCGCCAATCAGGGTTGGCAATTTCCCTGCAAGATAAGAAAAACTGCCTTTCGGTGCAAGCTTTATGTATCCCTGGGGCAGCGCGCCGAAGAAGTCCGTAACAGTATCGCGGGTAGAAAGAAACGGCGTGCCGAGCGCCGGAATGTTATATGCGCCGCCCTGCAGATAAAACTGCATCAGCCCGCTGGTCTTTTGAACGAATACCTGGGCGTTGCTTACATCAGCGTACTTCAAATGGTCGCTCGAACTATGGTTGTCCTGCACATATCCAAAGCCGCTAAGAATTCCAGTGACTTGCAGTTTTCCAAAGTATCGGCCCGCATCGAATGTTGCAGGCGAAGCCGTGCTGAGCGGGCCTACCATGGCCGGCATGGCCAGTGGCGCAGCCGCAGCTTCCGCTGGCGGGACCGGAGCAACGGGCGTGGCAGCCGGGGCGGTCTTCGCATCTGAAGGAGCAGCCGGTGGAGTGGTCGGGGCGGTCTGCGTCTGGGCTCCAGCGGTAAGGGCAAGGCACAGGAAAACAGCCCCCATTATTTCCAATGAGATTTTCGGTTTCCAATGCATTCGTCCTTGACCCTCCTAAAAATGAACTCAAAATGGTCTTACGCCAGCCACCGAGCCAGATGCGCCTCGGCCATTCCATGCTCTCCGGATCTTGGTTAAAATCCTTGGGCTGAATGTTTTTCTGTCGGATACCTATTAGGAACGCAAATTACTTATGAGGAATTCATGAAGAAATTCCATGGGCCACACAATTCTTTCTATTTGTGGGATGGGGCTTGATTTTTAGGGGAAAATGCTTGAATCTCCAGAAGAGAACATTCAAACTTTATGGAAGTTCTGGTATTATCCCGATTCTTTGGTTGGAGTTCAAGCTTCTAAAAATAGAAATACGGGGATCTTCGGTATACCGCAATCGATTCGTGTCTGGCGCATGGCTCGTTGCCAGGCACGAATTGAGTTTCGTAGAAGGCGGCAGAGATTCGGACTGCAGGCGCGGTGCAGATGATGGACTCCACACATCCGACAGGAATTCCAGCGATGGATCCGGCGAGCGACCGCTGGAGCGCGTCGACGTTCTCGCCGTCAGTCAAACCAACAGCGGCGATGCACCCGCCAATTGCCTCGGGAACAAACTCGATGGAGTTGGAAAAGCTCTGTACATTTATTCGGAAGACCACGCAACTTGACCCACGTGGCAAGCCTGGACCCCAGTTGGCTGTTCTCGTGCAATCCATTTTTGAAGTGGAGTCCGCCGCAATCTTCGATGCCGATCTGCACGAGGTCTACCGCGTGGGAGAATGGTTCGACGATTTGGAAGACCTGCTGCAAAATATTTATATTTTCGAGACAGTCGGCGACGATCCGGAAACGGGCCTGGTCCGGCGGGTCCTGCAGATGGGGAACCTGCCAATCGGGGCGATGTTGCTTCGTGGCGAGCCAAGCGCTTTGATAGCGAACGCCATTGCTTCCGTGGTTGCGATCACTTTCGACCGCTACCATGCCTTTGCCAATGAAAGCCGCAGTGAGAGGGCACGGCAAACCGAGCAGTTACGAACTACCGTGCTCGATAGTCTGGCGCATGAATACAAGACGCCGCTGACTGTCATTGAAGCAGCCAGCAGCGGCCTGAGCGCCATGGGCAGCCTGAGACCGGCGCAGGCCGGACTCGTTACGCTGATCGACGAGCAGACGAAACTGCTCACTCGACTGACGACCCGACTGCTGAAGACTGCAAGGTTGGAAGCATCGGATCTAGTTCCTCATCCCGAATTCGTCGCTATTGCATCACTGATCGAGGACGTGGTGGCCAGCCTTCGTGAGCAGATCTCGAACGTCACAGTCAAAATCGCGATGTCGCGTGACGACCTGTCCATTTATTGCGACCGCAGCTTGCTGGTCGCTCTGCTCACGCAGTATGTCGACAATGCCGGAAAGTATGCCAACGCCGATACCACAGTTACCATTCAGGCCGCTGAAGATGCGAACGATATCGTCTTTTCTGTGCACAGTTTTGGACCTGTGATACCAACTCCGGATTACGAACGGATATTTGACCGGTATTACCGGTGTTCCGGATCTGACAATAAGGTACCCGGCACCGGGATAGGACTTTCCGTGGCCAAGCGCACCGCCCAAGCCCAGGGTGGACACGTTTGGGTTACCAGCGACATCAGGAAGGGAACAACCTTCTATGCTTCTCTGCCCGCAGCTCCGCAAGAAGGTGGCAAGTCATGAGTACGGCTTTCTCCGTTCCAGCGATCCGGGTCTTATTGGTCGACGACGAGCCTTCGATCCGGCGAGCTCTGCGCACTCCGTTGAGTGAACTCGGATTTTCCATAACCGAGGCGTCTCGCGGCGAAGAGGCATTGCACCTGGTCCAGGCACAGACATTCGATATAGTGCTTCTGGACATCAACATGCCTGGCATCGGTGGCATGAAGACACTGATCCGCCTACGCGCCCTTGCCCCGCGTCTACCAATCCTGATGCTGACAGTAGTTGATGGAGAGGAAGAAAAGATCGAAGCACTGGAATGCGGCGCCGACGACTACATCACCAAGCCCTTCAGCATACGAGAATGCATGGCACGCATCCGTTCCGCTGTACGACGCGCCCAGACCCCAGAACGAAACGAAGATGCCCCCCTCTTGATCGGCGAGCTTCAGGTGCTTCCAGCTCGGCGCATCGTCAACAAGTCGGGCCAGCACATCCATTTGACGCGCAAGGAATATGACATCCTGTATTACCTGATGACCCACGCGGGGCGCGCCGTCACCTATGGCAAACTGCTCACCTCTGTATGGGGCGCGGAATACCGCCAGGAAGTGGACTACCTGCGAACTTTTGTTCGCCAATTGCGCAAGAAAATTGAGGATGATCCATCCAATCCGAAATATCTGCTTACCGATGCTTATGTAGGCTATCGTTTTGCGGAATACCCGCTCACAGGCGCAGGATCCGGTGGGGATACGCCATCCTCCGGAAATGCTTCGCCTGTAAGAGGCGCCTAAAACAAGTTCCACAAAGCCTGGTTATATATTTCGTGGTGATATTGGACCTCGGCAGATTTGACGAAGGTGCCAAGATGTCGCGGAGCACGGTCTGCTGCCGCCTGTTTCAAATCCGCAAAACGGCCCTGCACATCCTCTCCCAGGATGGTACTGATCCACTTTGCACTAAGGAAATCCTCGATAGCCGTCTGGATGTTGTCCGGTAAATACCGCTCTGCCTGGCGCAGGCCAGCGATGCTTGATGTGCTCCCCTCCAGCCCCGTCTTAAAGATCGAATAAAGTGCCAGATAGGGATTGGCGTCGGGGCCGACGGAGCGAATTTCGATGCGTGCGGATTTGGCGTTTCCGATGGGGATACGAATCATTGATCCCCGGTCAGTGGCTGATGCCTTGATCTGGTTCGGTGCTTCAAAATGCGGATCGAGTCGGCGATAGGCGTTCACACTGGAGTTCAGAATCAGGCACAGGTCGAGCGCGTGGGTCAAAATGCGATCCACAAATTCCCAGCCAAAGGCAGATGTCTTCTCTACCCCCGCTTGGTCCCAGATCAGGTTGACGTTGTCCTTGGAGATCGAGACGTTGGTGTGCATACCACTGCCGTTGACTCCTACTACTGGCTTCGGCAGAAACGATGCTGTGTATCCAAGCGTGTTCGCCACTTGGCGGGCCAGCAGTTTGTAAAGTTGTATCTGGTCGGCTGCCGCGACGACTTCGCCATAGCTGTAGTTGATCTCAAACTGGCTGGGGGCCACTTCTGGATGGTCCTTCTCGTTCTGAAAGCCCATTGCGCGCTGCACTTCCGCCGATGTGTCGATGAACTTGCGCAGCGGATCGAGAGGTAGCGAGTGATAATAGCCACCCGTGTTCACAAACTCGAACTTGCCCGTCTCGTGGAACCGGCTTTCTGCTTCGATCCCGGTGAAAAGAAAGCCTTCGATCTCATTGGCTGCGTTCATCGTATAGCCCTTCTCCTGAAAGAGCTTGTCGGAGTAGTTCTGCAACACTCCACGCAGATCGCCAGCATAGGGGCCGCCGTCTTTGTCGATCACCGACCCGAAGACCAGCACCTTGCCAGTCCCGAAAACATCGGCTGGCACCCAGTAGAATGCGCTCCAGTCGATTGCCAGGCGCAGGTCGCTCTCTTTCTGCGCAGTGAAACCGCGGATCGAAGAACCGTCAAACGTCAGGTTGTCATAGCTCGACAGCAAAAACTTCTTGTCATAGTCCAGCAAATGCAAACGTCCCTCAAGATCGGAAAACAAAACTGTCACGGCCTTGATGCGTTTTTCATCAGTCAGATACCTGAGGCGATCTTCCCGGATTTTATCCGGTGCCACGCGGTTCAGGCGGTCTGTCTTCGCCTTTAGATTCAGTTGCTCCAGTTCGTCGTAGCTCAAAGCTAGAAAGTTGCGGTACTCGATCGACATGAATCTCCTTCGTGCAAAAAATCCTATTAGGTGCGCTACATGTCAACGGTAGCGGCCATGACATCAGGAATCCATGAAGATTTTGCCAGAAGCGCGCCCAAAAAAGTTACCCTCCTATCGATGGCGCGCCAGAAGCAGCATTACCAGGAACAGGAGAAACGGAAGGAGCGCGAGGGCGGTGTAATAGAGGACTTTTTGTGACAGGATGGAGCGGCGGTTCTTCCAGTCCATCAACTCCGATCTCTCCGCTACTCCAACCTGATCTAGATGCTCCAGATCGAGCGCAAAGGCATGCGCTGAAGGGTAGCGGTTCCTCGGGTCGCGCTCCAAGGCGCGGTAGAGAACTTCCTGCAACTGCGGGCTGATGCTGGGTTCGGCCTCGCGTGGTGGCAGCGGATGATTGATCAAGCGGTCATTCATCACCGCCAGAGGCGACGGGCCGGAAAAGGGTGTCCTTCCGGAGAGCATCTCATAAAGCATGACGCCGATCGAATAGAGGTCCGACCGCGCATCCCCGCGCTTGCCTTTGACCTGTTCTGGAGAAATGTAGTCTGGCGACCCTAACGCTTGAGTAAAACCGGCGTATGTTAACCGCTTTGCGCCTTCTTTGGAAGCAATTCCAAAGTCGATCAACTTGATGCCATCATGATCGTCGATCATAATGTTTTCCGGCTTAAGGTCGCGATGGACCACGCCGTGTTTATGGATATAGTCCAGCGCCTTCAGGATGTGCAGCGTGATTGCGATTGCCCGTTCCGGAGACAACTTTCTCTCTTGGGACAGGACCTGGCGCAGTAGACGTCCATTCACCCACTCCATGACCATGTACACACGGGAACGCTCGTCGCCGGAAAATATGCGCATCACATTGGGGTGGTCGAGGGCCGCTCCAATGTCCTCCTCACGCTTGAAGCGGTCAAAAAGGGCCGGGTCCGATTCCATGGCAAAATGTGGGATTTTGATGGCGACCTGTCGGCCATCTCGCAGGTCGGTTGCGCGAAAAATGGAAGCCATCCCGCTCTCGGCCACTGGCGCGTCGATGCGGTAGTGATCCAGTTCCTGACCGGTTTTATAAGCAGCAGGAAGACTCATCTATCTTGCGTTCTCCACCGGACGCCCTCAGCATATGACCCCAACCTCCAACTGGCTGTGCATCCGGGATTCTACCCGAAGTATAGCCGACGTGCTGCCGGCCTAGATTGATCGTGATCGACGAATGCCGTTCTCGGTATCGCCAGGCGAGGGTCGGTACCGTCAATGTTGGCTGAACTCGTTGGTATGGATGACGAACTCCGGATAAGCGCCCGCGCCCAGTTGATGCAGATCCATGCCAAGCCGTTCACCCTCTGGCTCGACCCGTTGCGGGGAAATCCGATCAAGAAGCCAGTTGAGGCAGTACGTCATCGGCAAAACGAAACCGAGCAAGGTGGCGATGCCGACCAGTTGGGCGAGTAGTTGACCTGAGTCACCCGATCCGCCGGAGCGAAGCACACCGCTCGCGGCGGCTGGAATTTGTGCAAAAATACCCACCGCCAACAGACCCCACAGACCGGCGATGGCATGTACCGATATGGCCCCGCCAGGATCGTCGATGGCGAGGCGAACTTCGAGCAATTCGACTGCAACTGTGACCAGCACGCCCGCGATCAGTCCCACAATGATCGCCATGATTGGCGTCACAAACAAACAAACGGCACTGCTGGCTACCAGTCCACCCACCCATCCGTTGGCGCATAAAGAAGCATCCGGTTTGCCAAAACGCACGCGGGTGACAACAATCGCTGCGAGCGACGCGGCGGAAGCGGAGAGTATAGTGTTCACCGCGATCATTGCTATTTGGCCGGGCACCGCACCGCTGAACAGGATAGCACCCGCACAATTGAGGCCAATCCACCCCGGCAGCATTAGAGCGCAGCCAAAAAGGACATACACAATATTGTGGCCAGGAATCGCTGCAGACATGCCTTCTGCTGGATACCTCCCACGACGCGGACCGAGAATCCAAGTGACGGCAAGAGCGGTGAGGCCGCCAACCACCTGGATGGTGCTCGCTCCTCCAGCATCCAGAAAACCATGCCCCAACCCGTAATTACTGCCCAGTTGAGCTAGCCAGCCGCCGCCCCAGACCCAGTGTGCAAACAACGGATAGGTAAATCCTGCGAGCAGAGCTGTAGAAATACAACTGGCGCGCAATCGCCACCGGTCCGCGCCCGCGCTAATGGGAATCAGTGCCGCAAGACCGACGGCAAAGACCTGTAGAAGCATGGCCAAATCTGCTGGGGAGCCATTCGTTCCCAATCCATGCAGGAAGAACGGTTCGCGCGCAAGCCAGTCCCACGGCTTGCCACCCAGCACAAATATATGTTCAGGTCGTCCCTCGAAACCCTCCCATGAGAAGCCGCAGACACAGTAGACGATTGCAGCGGTTGCGATGGCCATCAGGGAAGACAGCATGGCGTGCGCCGCGCTCCGTGCGCGCCCGAAACCCGTATTGGTAAGCGCCACTCCCGCCAGAGCAAGTGGAACCAGGACAATCAAGATCGCGCAACCTTGCTGGGGCAACCCGGTGGACAGATGAGGTGTCATTCAACCATCCGTCCACGATCCGAGCGACCGTGAGCACCGCGAAAGGTCATGAACAGGCCAAATGCTTCTAGACACATCCCTGCAAGCACGAAGCATTCACGCGATGCCGCCTGTGAAAAGAGGACGATCGCGGAGAGAACAATTCCCCATCCCGCGAGAAGTAAGAAGATACCTGCAAGCTTCATGCGTGACCCTCTTGGCTGAGTAAATTGCAATGGTACTGATAGCGATCCGGATGCACGCATGAAAACACTTCGAGCATCCGACGCAAGTTCTTGGAAACTACGTTCCACGATGAACCTCAGCATACCTGCAATCCTGCGGGTTGTGTGCGTCCATTTGCTTGAAGTTTCGTGGCGCATTTGTTTGGATACTCATAAGTTCCTTATACGTGCGCTGATAACATCGGCTGTTCGCCAATTCAGTTTCACGATAGAGGAGAATGATTTTTTGTGAAAAACATTCTGGATTATGTAGTTGCAAAACCTGTAGGGGCCTTTGTTATCTTAACTTTTGCAGCATTTCTGGAGGCCCTCGGGGACTCCTTTTTTCAGTCTGGACTCTATCGTGCTTCCGGTGCCACGCGCACACTCTTCCTCGTGCTTGGCACACTTGTCCTTGCGCTCTATGGCTTCACTGTCAATACGCCGCGCTGGGATTTCGGCAGGCTGCTCGGCATCTATGTCGTACTCTTCTTCGTGGTGACCCAAATTCTGGCCAAGGTGAGATTCCATCAGTCCCCCACGTTGCCCATTTACGTTGGAGGCGTGCTCATCGTTAGCGGAGGAATCCTTATCGCATGTTGGATACCGTAATGAGCCAGAGGTTCTTATCCCCTTACACGGGCGGTAACATCGGCCTTGGACAGCGTGTTCGGAATGCTGCCTCATTCTGAATGATAAAGGGCGCGATTATTCGCGATTCCGGCATTCTGCTCAGACTTGGGGCTTCGGGGGCAGCGCTTGGTGAGTGGATACGAGAAACATCGCCACCGCGCCGGATAGGTTCACTGCAAGCTCAGCATGTCTCGGAGCGGGCTTAACGGGCTTCTTACCTTGTCCGTGAGCGTCGCTGAGGCGGTTACGCAGTGCGCCTAATCCCTCTACCACCGCCGTGCATCCTCCAAGAATTTGCTTGAAAATTGCCTCTGAATGCTGACTCGGAGCGATATTCAGGGACTTGGCCGCCGTTTTGTATAGACCGGGAAGATCGCTATCAGATTCATATATAACGCCGTGCTCATCAAGAATGTGTTTGCACACCGTTTCCAGGAGCGTTCGCGCCAAGGTGATTGCGCCTTCTGGATCGGTTTCCCTGCGCTCCATCGCTCTTAACCAGAGATGGTGAATGGTCTCGGGATCGAATTTTTGTAGGGCGACGGCGACGCTTTGGTCGGACGGCGCTGCTTTCGGTCCCTCGATCTTGTCAAACAAGGGTCTAAACGAGTTCCATAAAAACTGCCGCCGCTCCCCATAGCTCTTGTATTCGTATTTGATGAACTGCCAGAACTCTCCCAAAGTGCGGCAAGTGCGCAGGAAGCGCGGCGCAATATCCTTGAGCACTGGATTGCCGACGATCTCCTTGCGAAGAGCCTGATACTGGTGGGAATCGCCACTTCCTCCCGTAGCCTCGGCGATCAGGAGATTCTGGAGCATCTCAATGTGTTCAGAAAGTTCTTCCATATTCGCTCTTTAGTCGGCATTGCCTGACCGGCACATCTTAGGTCTTCAGTTCCGATATATAAGCGTACAGCGTCGATTTCGAGATGCCCAGCGTCCGGCAGATATCGTCCGCGCCGTGTTTCTTCTGGTTTTAGAGATCAATGTCGAGCACGTGACTGTTGACGCGCGCAGTCGCGGACGGATCGCTTCTACGTTTTCCCGCTTATGACATCGTCGATGATATTCCCCCCTTCAGGAGCCTATCTGTAGGTCGAGGTTCTACTCGCTGGTGTAGAGCCGTCGCACCTCATGGCGGCGCCGCTCCACACCTTGTCCTGCGAGGCCCGAAGCCATTTTGAAAAGGCTCCATCGTCTTCCGCCTGGCCGGAGGTCGGGACACGCGCAATGCAGCGTATGGCAATCTCGATGGGCGAGGACGCGATTATCTATTCCGGCTGGATAGAAGTGCAGGAGGGTCAATACCGCTACTTTGCTTTTGCAGAGGGCGAACCGGTCCTGGTGCGAATCGTTATCGGGGGATACCAGGCCAGTGAAGTGATCTGGGGCCAAGAGGAATGAAGCGCACTTATTATGACCGCCCGTTTAAATAATTTGCCGGACTCTTGAGGGAAGCGACTAGTACTACAGTTGTAGATAGAAGACTGGTAGCGGCGATCCGCGCTTTCGGTAGTGGCAGCGAAGAGCATGAAACTGGTGCCGTCTTCGCCATCGCGACCAGTGGAGAAGATGCTCAACGCCGTACCATCCTCGCCAGAGAAGGTGTGTGAGCAGGTGGCGCA
>JAJYGR010000058.1 GCA_021790655.1 Acidobacteriota bacterium
CTGTCCCGCTGTATCTCCATCGCATTGGAGATGCGCGCTATGGCGTGCTGGCCATCGTGTGGTTGCTGCTGGGCTATTTCGGTCTCTTTGATCTTGGCCTTTCACGCGCAACCGCCAATCGCATCGCGCAACTGAAAAACGCGCACGCAGCAGAGCGCGAACAGGTCTTCTGGACGGCGGTCGGCCTCAACGCGTCCTTTGGCATCGTGGGTGCAATCGTTCTGTATGGGATTGCCGGCGTCATTCTCGGCCATTTCTTCAAAATGCAGCCGGACATGCGCCGCGAAGTGCTCTCCACCTTGCCCTGGCTGGCAGCCATTGTGCCCGTCGCCACCGTTACCGGAGTGCTGACCGGCGTGCTGGAGGGGCTGGAGGAGTTCGGCGTCGCCAACTCTCTTCAGGTCACCGGCTCGGTGCTGTTCCACCTGGTCCCTCTGGCCGTGGCCTACCTGCATGGGCCAGACCTGCGCTGGCTGATTCCGGCGGCCATCCTCACCCGCGCCATCACCGTCATCCCCATCGGCGCGGCGGTCGTAAAGATCCTGCCCGTACGGGGTGCGTTCGCATTCAGCAAGGCGCAGGCAAAGGCGCTGCTCGGCTACGGCGGATGGGTCACAATCAACGCGGTCCTTGACCCATTCCTGAGCTCCGCCGACAAATTTCTCATCGGCTCCACCATCGGCATGACCGCCGTGGCCTGGTACACGGTGCCCTACCAGATCGTCCTCCGGCTCGACGTGATTCCCGGCGCGTTGACCCGCGCGCTGTTCCCGCGTTTCTCCGGCCTGGCCTCGCAGCAGGCGAAGGATCTGGGGGTGCAGGCCGTCTCCACGCTGGCCGCCATCACCGCGCCGCTGATGGCCTTTACGACTCTGATGTTCTACCCTTTTATGAGTCTTTGGGTGGGGCGAAGTTTTGCCCTGCGCGCCAGTCCGGTGGGAGAAATCCTGGTGCTGGGGTCGTGGATGAGCAGCATGGCCTACGTGCCGTATGCGCTGTTACAGGGGCAGGGTAGGCCACGCGCCGTGGCCCTATTGCATGTGGTCGAAACGCCGCTGCTGGTGGCAGCGGTCTGGATCGGCGTGCACTATTATGGGCTGGTGGGGGCGGCGTGCGCCGTCATGGTGCGCTGCGTTCTGGATGCCGGAGCATTTTTTGTTCTGGCAGGCATTTTGCGCGGAGTGGCCCGTTGCCTGTTCGGGGCCGTCGCCTGGGTAGGGCTGGCGCTTCTGCTGTCCCGTTGGATCGGAGATGCCTTCGCCTACCGCGTGATTGCAGCCTGCATCGTATTAGTTGCAAGTTGTGTCTGGGTCTTTTACGTGGAACCCGCTGTCGGACAAGTCATTCGATCTTTTTCCAACTTTTTCAACAAACAGCATCTCACTTTCAGTGCTGCCGACTTGCAGGAGAAAAACGGTCCTCCATAATTGCCATCAGAAAGATGGAGGGAGATGAGTAGATGACCACACAGAAACTCTGCGTCTCCGTCGCACTGTGTACGTATAACGGAAGCCGTTTTCTGCCGGAGCGTTATGCGTATCGAATGTATCGATGCAAGATTTAGTACAACTCGGAGATTGACCAGGACCCGGATGGAACCAGATCCGTGTTTCCAGTTGCCCGCAAAACCTGGCAAAACAAATGACGGTGGCCTGCGGACGAGAGGTTTCTATAAAGCCGAGGGTTCGGAACCAATCGTCACCGTCATAACAATAGCGTACAACTGCGCATCTTCTATAGAAGAAACGATGCTCAGTGTGTTGGATCAGACCTATTCCAATATCGAGTACATAGTTATCGACGGAGGTTCTGTTGACGGAACGCTGGATGTCATCAAGAATTACGATCATGCTATCGATTACTGGGTAAGCGAGCCTGATCGAGGTATCTACGATGCCATGAATAAAGGAATGCGGGCGTCGACCGGACAGTGGCTGAATTTTATGAACGTGAAGGACGTCTTCGTTGGCAATAAAACGATACAGATTCTCGTCGATAAATACCTACGGGGGAAGGCCCGGTTTATCTATTCCGATGTATTACTTAGGCATGGCCCTTTTGGAAAAGCTAAGGTTGCTAGACATGTATGCAACCACGAAAAACTTATCATCCACCACCAAGGATCGATCTATCAAAAGAGCCTGCATCTAGAATATGGCCCGTATATTGTTGCGAAAGGCATGACAATCTCTGACTATCTATTTTTTAGTCTGATAGATCAAAATAACTACCTGAAGTCCGAAGATCCAATAGCACTATTCGACATGACAGGCATCTCTAGTGCTAAGGCTTCCGCCAGGCAGAAATACATTATTGACTATTTGATGAATGGAATGCCGATGTATGAATGCTTAATGCGTTTTCAGTTGCTTTACTGTCCCGAAAAGATAGAAAAAATACTAGTTTGGGCCGTGAGATTATCCAGGAAAGCGAGGGGCAGGACTTGACTTCGATCGTTTCCGTGGCCCTGTGTACGTATAACGGAAGCCGATTTCTGCCGAAGCAGTTGGCCAGTATTGCCGCGCAGACCCGTCTGCCGGACGAACTGGTGGTCTGCGATGATGGCTCCTCCGACGCGACACCACAGATTGTGGAGGATTTTGGAAGCTCGGTAACATTCCCGGTGAGGTTCTTTCGCAATCCCGCAAATCTCGGTTCGACCAAAAACTTTGAGCAGGCCATTGGCCTCTGCACCGGCGACCTGATAGCCCTGTGCGATCAGGACGATATCTGGCTGTCGGAAAAGCTGGCTCGGCAGGCCGAGGTGATGGAGCGCGATCCCTCGCTTGGCGGAGTCTTCTCGGATGCTGAACTTGTGGATGACCAATCGCAGCCGATAGGCAAGCGGTTATGGGCAAGCATAGGATTCACGTCGAGAGAACAGCGGCGCTTCAGGGGAGGACAGGGTGTTTCCGTCCTGCTGAAGAAAAACGTTGTTACAGGCGCGACATTGATGGTGCGCGCGGACCTGCGATCCCTCTTCGTGCCAATTCCCAGTATCTGGGTCCACGATGGCTGGATTGCGTGGATGATGACCCTGTATTCTCGGCTTGCGCTGATCGATGTGCCCCTGGTGAGGTATCGGATTCATGTGAATCAACAGGTCGGGGTTGAAGCAGGCGCACTCTTGCTGCAGCTTTCTTTCCGACAACGCCTTGAAAAAGGAAAGCGTGAAGAGCCAGCAAAGCATTTATCGATGGCACGGGAACTGGAAGAGTTAGATAGCAAAATAGTATCGCTCAAAGAGGAGAGATTTCAGGCTATATTGCCAGGAATCAGGAAGAAAATTGAGTTTCAGAGAGATCGCGGAAGCCAGCAGACCAACAATTTTTTACGGATGTCTTGTCTTCTCCGTAACGCGCGAAACTATCAAAGGTACGAAAGCGGGCTGAAATGTTTAGTGAGAGACATTGTAATGATGTTTGTGTAAAGAAGCGGCGTTCAGAAACATTCTGGTGGGCCCGGAGGGATTCGAACCCCCAACCAAGGGATTATGAGTCCCCTGCTCTGACCGTTGAGCTACAGGCCCGACTTTTGTGCACTCGTGATGCTGAAATACCAAGCTAGCTACCTAAGTGTAAATGAATCCCAGGCCGCTTCACCGGAGCGAGTCCGCGCAGAATGACGGACGGCATGCGTGGGCTTCGCGACAGTGGAATGCCGAATTTTCCGCCGCGCGATGGCGATTGTATTTACAATTTGAGTGTGGAGATCACGTTTGACCCGGACAAAAACGCGCGCAACGTCCGGGAACGCGGCCTCTCCTTTGAACTGGTGGCGGAGCTCGACTTTGAAGGCGCGGCGACCCACTTAGAACAGCGCGGCGGTGAAAGCAGGATTGTCTCGGTTGGATACCTTGGCAATCGCCTGCATGTGCTCTGCTACCTGGAAACTTCGCGTGGTATTCGAGTCATCAGTTTCAGGAAAGCAAACCAGAGGGAGGCAATGAAATATGGCATACCGAAAACCCTTGACCGACGATGAAGGCGAAGTGCGGGAGTGGACTGAGGAAGATTTTGCCCGCGCAGTACCTTTCTCCCAATTGCCGGAGTCGTTGCAAGCCAAGCTGCGGTCGCTGAAGAAACCGCGTGGGCCGCAGAAGGCCCCTACGAAGGAAGTTGTCACCATCCGCCTCTCACGCGATGTGGTGGAGCAGCTTCGCGCCAGCGGTCCCGGCTGGCAGACGCGGGTCGATACAGCATTGCGGGAATGGATTGAAACGCAGCCGAAGCATCGCCGGGCTTAGTCGGGCGGCAAGGCTCCCCAATTTGGCGACCAGATTAGCTCCATCTGCTTGCAAATGTAACGTTGTTATTCCTGCACCACAGCTTTTACCAGGTTGCGTGGCTGATCGACATTGCGTCCATGCAGTATGGCGATCTGGTAGGCAAACATCTGGAGCGGAACCACTTCGCAAATTGGGAGAAGATATTCGCTGCATTTGGGAATGAAGACGCAGTGCTGGCTGTATTGCGGCACATCTTTGTCGCCCTCATTCGCCAGCGCGAAAACCGAGGCTCCTTGCTGGCGCATGTCTTTCAGCAACTGAATCACTTTACTGTAGCGGAGGACAGAGTCGCGATCGTTGCGGTCATGCGTGGCCAGGACGACCAGCGGGGTTTCCGGGCCAACCAGAGCATTGGGTCCGTGCTTCAGTTCACCTGCCGGGTAGCCTTCCGCGTGGATGATCGATGACTCTTTCAACTTCAACGCGCCTTCGCGAGCGATGGCATAATGGATGCCGCGGCCTAGAAAAAGAAATGCGTTGGCCTCGCGATAACACTTCGCAAGCTGTTGGATTTGCTGTTCCCAGGACGGCAGAGCTTTTTCGATTAGGCCGGGAAGTTCCCGCGCTTCCCCGCAGAGTGCTTCTGCAACATTGAGAGTCATGCGGCCCCGCTGATGCGCCAGCGAGAGGGAAAGTAAATACAGGACAAGCAGTTGGCCGGTAAAACTTTTGGTTGCGGGAATCGCTTTTTCCGGTCCAGCGCAGACAGGCAGGCTGGCGCGCGCTTCCGTGGCCATCGAAGAATTGGGACGATTGGTGATGGCGGCCGTCTGTAGGCCGCGTGAGTGGGCCTCGCGCAATGCAGCCAGAGTGTCCGCTGTCTCGCCCGATTGCGAAATGACAATGACCGCGGGATTATGCAGCGTGTGCGTCGAGCGATAACAATATTCGCTGGCGTATTCGACATCGACGGCGAGGCCGGCAATGTCTTCCAGCATGATCTCCCCAGCCAGTCCGGCGTGTCGGCTGGAGCCGCTGGCAGCCACCACGATGCGTTCATGCCCAAGCAAGGCGCTGTGGGCCGCCAGCATCGGCTCACGGGCCAACCTGCCGTCGCGCGTGTAATAGTCCAGAGTGTCGGAGAGGGACTGCGGCTGCTCATAAATTTCGCGCAGCATAGCATGGGGAAATTGCCGGGTAGTCTTCAATACAGGCGCGTCCTTGTTGGGTATGGGCATAAGGCAGTCAATTTTTCTGGCACAAACTAACCGAGAGACTCATAGCATCCACTCTTGCGCCCATTCTATGCGCTTCCGTAGTTGCGCATCAGTGAGGCGTGCCGACTGGGGTAGCGCTATCGGCTGGCGCGGCAGGTGGGGCTGGCGGCAATCCCAGCTCCTCCGGCTTGGGTAAGGTATGCGTCGTGTACCATTGGCTTGTTACGTCGCTAAATTGAATACCACGTTGAATCCACAGTTGCATGGCCATGTCGTAGTGGGCTGAGATATTGTCCAGCCAATAGGGACGATTTTCTTGCAGCCATGCTGCGCGATACAAATCGCGCGTCAAGCCGTAGCCGTCGCGCAAGTCCTGGGTTTGACCATTCGCCCCGGAGATGGTCCCCAACTCATGGCCAACATCGTGCTTGCCGACAGGGTCATTTTGCTCCTGATAGGCGCGATCATACTCACTGGCAATTTCCTGCGCGGCCTCAAACTTGTAGCCGATAAAGTCCAATCGCCGGGCACCCATGTCCATGGCGTCCAGCGCATTCTGTTCTCGCAAGGGTCCTGCGGCGCGCGCCTGAGCGATCAGCACGATGGCTTGTTCGGCGTGCAAGCGCATCTCATGCACGACAGGCAGAAGTTTCACAGATATCTGCTGTCCTTGCTGGCTCCAAGGATCGACCCAGAACAAGTGATCGCTGACGGATGCCAACCCTACATTTTTCAGCACCGTTTGCGCGGCCATCAATTCCCGTTGCGCCTGGTTGATCTTGCCGGTTGAATCACCATGGAAGACTTGGCCGTAGCTATTCTGAAACTGCGGAATGCCGCTCATCCCGGGTTGCCATCCAGCAGCCGCGCCGTAGAGCACGCCGTACCAGTCCATGTTGAACAGCCCTTCACCCATGTCATTCCACACCGTATCCAACTCACCGACGGCGCCGAGCCGCTGACCATCGCTGACAAATCTCTGGATATTGGCGAGACCATTATTGAAATCTGGATATACGCGCCGCCAGTTATTGACGCCGGGGGCCACCCAGGTTTCCATTCCGGCATTGACATAGGGCAGAATCCATTTGTCGAAACCATCCGCGTGCGGGCTGTACTCCCACGCAATGGCGATCATGTCCTTAGGCAAGGTCTTGACCAGTTCCGGATTGTTCATGGCGATGTCGCCCCAGAACAAAAGTTTTTTATGCAGGGGCGCGAGTTCCGCATAAATCTGTTTTAGGAAATCGATATAGACAGCGCCCAATCCTTCCTGGTCCACGCGGGCCTTGGTCTGTCCTTTACCAAGGTCGAGCGTTTCGTCGGCGCCTATATGAACGAAGGGGCCGGGAAACATCGACGCAATTTCTGTGAACCACTGCTGGATCAGTTGCAGCGACCCTGGCTGTCCGGGCGCTAGAACATAGCCGTGTGGCGTCTCTGCAAGTTCGGAATACGTATCGAACATTAACGTGTGATGCAGGTGCCCAAAGGCCTCCTGTTCAGGGACGATAGTAACGTGATACTGATTGGCGTAGCTCACCAGCTCCTTGACGTCGGAACGCGTCATTGCTCCCCCCGGCGGCGCGGCAAGAGGATTGTTCGCGTAAGCCAGGTTGTTTTCAAAGTATGGGGAGTAGATGTTGATCTTGTACTCCGACAACACGCGGACCTGATGTTTCTGGAACGCCAGTGTGGGCACCGGTCCGCGCGATAGATCGTCATCGAGTCCGCGATATTTCATGGCAGGCCAGTCGCGGATTGTCACGCCGTGTAAGACGGCCTTCGATGCTGGCTTGACGTTGCCGTTGGCATTGCTGATGACGACCAGTTGCTTTATGGTTTGCGCGCCGTAATAAAGGCCTGCGCTGGTTGCTGCGATGTCGTACGTGGTGTTCCCGTCCGTCACCAGAACATAGCCTTCGTCGTGCATGGCTGGATCAAAACTTATGTGGGAATGCGCAAGAATATCGGCTGCCTTTTTTGTATCCTGGCGCAGCAGGACCACTTTCACTTTGCCTTTGTCGCCTTCTCTAGCATCAACGCCACGGGCTTTCCATGTGCCGACCAGATCGGCAACCGCAAATTTGTCCTCGGCATCGTGGCTGGGTGTGGTCACAGCGATGCCATGGGCCAGCGAAAGGGTAGCGCCCTCGTGGACCTCTCGAGGCATCGGCACCAATGCGAGGTCACTGGCAGTTGTGGAAGCTGATACGGGTGTCTGCGGGGAGGCATAATTCGGCAGCAGGAAGGAACAGGCGCTGATGAGAAAATATGGCAGAACACGGTAAGTCAAACGTTTGCGAGCATAAATTCCAGGCATTTTTTTCACATCCAAAAGCATACAGTGGTCTAGCGCCGTCGCAAAGAGTTAATTGATGGCTATATGCAGGAAAAATCCATCCGTCCCGCGTATCCTGATAATGCAGGAAAAGATTTTCAAAGATAGCGGCAAGCTGTTTCTTATCTCTTGTGTTCCTGAATGGAAAAAACGTGCGTATCGTACTTACAGCAGCCAGGCTGCTCACTCCCCACTCGGAAATCGATCAGCCCGTGATCGTCATTGAAGATGGCAGGATCGCCGGCATTGCCTCGCGGGGCGCATTGGAAGAGCCGCAAAATGCCGCGCGCCTGGACTTTCCTGAAGCCACTCTTGTGCCTTCCTACTTGGACGTCCACATCCACGGAGCGATGGGACATGACGTGATGGAAGGAACTTCCGATGCGCTGGATTCGGTGGGAAGGTTCCTTGCCAGGCACGGAGTTGGCGCATTTCTACCCACGACGGTGACTGCGCCGGTGGATGCGACTTTGCATGCGCTGGATGGTTTAGCGCAGCAGATTGAAGCAGCGGACCGGGCGGAGACTTCACTCGACACCGACTGCGGCGCGCGACCGCTGGGCATCCATCTGGAGGGCCCATTCCTATCTCACAGCAAGCGCGGTGTCCATCCCCCGGAACATTTGCAGAAGCCTTCCTTGGAATTGTTGCAGCGTTTTTGGCAGGCATCCAGAGGCCAAATCGTTCTGATGACGGTCGCGCCGGAGCTGCATGGCGCCAGCGAATTGATTCAGGAAGCGACGCGTCTGGGCATACGCATCAGCCTCGGTCACAGCAACGCCAATACGAAGGAAGCCAGGGACGGAATCGCCGCTGGCGCGGTCAGCGCAACGCACACCTTCAACGCTATGCGCGCGCTCGATCATCGCGAGCCGGGCTTGCTTGCAGTCGTACTCGATGACGCCGATCTCTTCGCGGAGTTGATCTGCGACGGAGTGCATGTCGATCCATTGCTCGTCCGCCTGTTTCACAAGGCCAAGGGCCTGGATCGCAGCATCCTGATTACCGATGCGACGAGCGCCACAGGCATGCCTGAGGGAGTGTACAAGCTGGGCGGATTTGAAGTGACTGTGGCGGACGGCAAATGCACGCTCGATGGAAACCTGGCGGGCAGCGTGTTGACGCTCGACCAGGCGATTCGTAATTTCGTCGAGTTCACGCAGGCTACTTACGGTGTGGCCGTGCAATACGCATCTACCAACCCTGCACAAATGACAGGCTTTGCCGACACCTATGGAGAACTGACCGCTGGCCGTCCGGCCAACATCACGGTACTGTCGCCGCATGGCGAAGTACGTAACATCCTTTTGAATGGCCGCGTGTTTACGGCTTGACGGCGTTCTTTCCGGTATATTCGGCGAATGTACTCTGCTGACGCGCGCGCCACAAAGCGCCTTGCACAGGATCGACCGCTTCGGTCTGAATAGTTACGCCGGGAAGTTCATGTCGAATGGTAGCGCACATCGATTCCCGCACTGGAGCAACGTATCGCAGGACGCTTCCGGTAAACGCGATCTCCGGGGACGCAATGTTGGCTCGCTCAATAGCCCGCACTCGCTGAAAGGCCAGCGCGGCGTACCTGCCAAGGTCTTTACCCGCCAGTTGCAGGACGCGTTTGGCGTAGGGGTCTTCTTGCTCCGCACAGCGGGCCACAACCGGCGTAAGCTTTGAGAAATCCGGGCCCGGCGACTGATTGGCGCGGTCAATCAAACTGCCCACGTCGGGCAGGTCCCATGCGGACAGGACAGCTTGCAGCAACAACGTCGTCTCATCGCGGTCGAGCGCATCGAAAATGGCGCGAACGGCCTGTTTGCCAATCCAGTTGCCGGAACCTTCGTCGGCCACCGCTGGCCCCCAGCCGCCAACATGGATCAGCGTCCCTTCGCTCGAACGGGCAACGATGTTGGAGCCTGTCCCTGCCATGACCAGAACGCCCGCCCCGCCAGAGAAGGCCGCATCGAGGGCAAT